>OMJB01000146.1 GCA_900299255.1 Sphingobacteriales bacterium | reverse complement strand
GGTTTCATAGATCTGACCCAGGTTCATACGCGATGGTACACCAAGTGGGTTCAGCACCACATCAACCGGTGTGCCGTCTTCCAGAAATGGCATATCTTCCTCACGTACTATTTTGGCTACAATACCTTTGTTACCGTGGCGTCCCGCCATTTTATCACCTACTTTCAGTTTACGCTTGCTGGCCAGATAAACTTTCGCCAGTTTCAGTACACCTGCAGGTAATTCATCACCAATGCTCAGATTGAACTTCTCGCGCTTGTAACGTCCCAGTTCTTCGTTAAACTTGATGTTGTAATTATGCAGCAACTGATTGATCAAATCATCTGTTTCTTTGTCACCGGTCCATCCTAATGGATTTACGTTCTGAAAATCAATTGAGCTTAATGTTTTTGAATTGAACTTGCCACCTTTGCTCAGTACAGTCTCACCAAAGTTGTTGGTAATTCCGGCAGATGTTTTATCCTTCAACAGTACATTCAGTTTTTCAAACAGGAAGTTCTTAAGATCTTCCAGGTTCTTCTCATGCAGTTTTTCTATCTTCTCAAGAGCTGTTTTTTCACGAACCTTAGAATTCTTGTCTTTCTTCGCACGCTGGAACAACTGCTTGGAAATAACTATACCTTCTGTACCGCTTGGAGCTTTCAGCGATGCATCTTTTGCATCACCTGCTTTATCACCAAATATCGCACGGAGCAGTTTTTCTTCTGGAGTAGGGTCGGTTTCACCTTTTGGCGTGATTTTGCCTATCAGAATATCTCCTTCTCCCACATGCGCACCTATGCGGATAATACCATGCTCGTCAAGGTCTTTTGTAGCCTCTTCCGATACGTTTGGAATATCTGCAGTAAGTTCTTCTTCACCAAGCTTCGTATCCCTTACTTCCAGTTCATACTCATCAATGTGTACTGATGTGAACCAATCTTCACGAACCACTTTCTCATTGATTACAATCGCATCCTCGAAGTTGTAACCCTTCCATGGCATGAATGCCACTTTGAGGTTCCTGCCAAGAGCCAGTTCACCATCCTGTGTTGCATATCCTTCGGTCAGGAAGTCTCCTGTTTTCACCTTCTGTCCTTTACGCACACATGGGCGCAGAGTCATGCTGGTGCTCTGGTTGGTTTTCTTGTACTTGGTAAGCGTATATATTTTCAGATCGTCTTCAAAAGACACAAGGCGCTCTTTCTCACCACGGTCATAACGCACATGGATATGGTCTGCATCCACATACTCTACTATACCGTTTCCTTCTGCATGTATCTGAATACGTGCATCACGTGCTGCTTTTGCTTCCAGTCCGGTTCCCACTATAGGCACCTGAGGAATGATCAGCGGCACAGCCTGGCGCTGCATGTTTGATCCCATCAGTGCACGGTTGGCGTCATCATGCTCCAGGAAGGGGATAAGTGATGCACTCAGCCCCACAATCTGGTTAGGAGCCACGTCCATGAACTCTACTTCATCACGTTCCAGAATAGGGAAGTCACCTGTCTGGCGCGATTTGATTTTATCTTCGAGGAAGTTGCCTTTATTATCCATTGGCACGTTAGCCTGGGCAATCTTTGCTAGATCCTCTTCTTCTGCACTCAGGAACCTGTAGTTCTTGAGGTCTACTTTACCTTCTTTTACTTTATGGTACGGAGTTTCAATGAAGCCCATATCGTTGATTTGCGCGTGTACGCAAAGCGTTGATATAAGGCCTATGTTTGGCCCCTCCGGAGTTTCAATAGTACACAGACGACCGTAGTGGCTGTAGTGTACGTCCCTTACCTCAAAGCCCGCGCGCTCACGGCTAAGGCCACCCGGTCCGAGTGCCGAAATACGACGCTTGTGCGTAATTTCCGACAGAGGATTCGTCTGATCCAGAAACTGCGATAACTGCGATGTTCCGAAGAATGAATTGATTACTGAAGAAAGTGTACGGGCGTTGATTAGATCAATTGGCGTAAACACCTCATTGTCCCTCACATTCATACGCTCACGGATGGTACGCGCCATACGTGCCAGACCTACACCGAACTGAGCAAACAACTGCTCACCCACTGTACGTACACGACGATTGCTCAGGTGATCAATATCGTCTATCTCTGCTTTGCCATTTGTCAGGCGTACCAGATATTTAATGATCGAAATGATGTCTTCCTTACTCAGGACTTTTGTAGTAAGGTTGATATCCAGATTCAGCTTGCGGTTAATTTTATAACGGCCTACTTCACCCAGGTCATAACGCTTGTCACTGAAGAACAGTTTCTCAATGATACCACGTGCAGTTTCATCATCCGGCGCATCTGATCCGCGCAGTTGGCGGTAGATATGCTGCACAGCTTCCAATTCTGAATTCGAAGTATCCTTATTTAGCGTATTGTAAATGATAGAGTAGTCTCCGCTCACTTCTTCCTTCTGCAGGAAAACGGTTTTGATACCCATTTCCTGTACAAGGTTCATGTTGTCTTCATCCATCACGCTGTCACGGTCAAGCACAACTTCGTTACGCTCTATCGTTACAACCTCACCGGTGTCCTCATCTACGAAGTCCTCAGTCCAGCTGCGAAGTACCCTCGCTGCAAGACGGCGACCAACATTCGCTGCCAGGCTTTTCTTATCCACCTTCACTTCATCAGCCATGCCGAAAAGCTCAAGAATGTCCTTATCTGTTTCATATCCAATGGCACGGAGCAATGTTGTTACCGGGAATTTCTTCTTACGGTCAATGTATGCATACATAACATTGTTGATGTCTGTTGCAAACTCCATCCACGCACCTTTGAAAGGAATTACACGCGCACTGTATATTTTTGTTCCGTTAGGATGCACACTCTGTCCGAAAAACACACCCGGAGAACGGTGCAGCTGCGATACTACTACACGCTCAGCTCCGTTGATCACAAATGTACCACGAGGTGTCATGTAAGGAATATTTCCTAAAAACACATCCTGAACGATTGTTTCAAAATCCACGTGTTCCTCGTCGTTACAACTCAGTTTCAGCTTGGCTTTCAGCGGCACCGAATAGGTAAGGCCGCGCTCCATACACTCGTCAATCGTGTACCTTGGTGGGTCAATGAAGTAATCGAGGAATTCCAGCACGAAAATGTTGCGGGTATCCGTGATCGGGAAATTCTCCTTGAACACACGGAACAAGCCTTCATTGTTACGCTTATCTGGCGTAGTTTCCAGCTGGAAAAAATCCTGGAATGACTGAAGCTGAATAGCCAGAAGGTCTGGTGTAGCGGCCGCATCATGTAACTTTCCAAAGTTTACTCTCCCGGATGCTGTCTTTTTTTGTGGTGTAGCCATAATTTTTTTACTCCTTTATACAAACGAAAAAAACCCGCAGGCAAAGCGTAGCTTCACTGTACGGGTGTTCAGTATTAACAAAAAATAGTCAAAATTGGTTTGTGCACGAACTGGTACCTTGAAAAAAGGGATGGCAAAGATAGAAAAACCCCTTAATAAAGCAAAAAATATTCCAAATTATCACAAAACCACCCCCAACCAACCCAAAAGCAGTACCATAGCCACAAATTAATTATTTCTTAATAATGCAATTATAATTTTTCATTAACAGAATGAATTGTTATAATTTTTGCATTTTCGTTAAGAAAATGCTAAATCTTGTGCTTTTATCCTCTTTTTAGCAATTAATTCCTACATATTAGATAATATACATCTACGAAATGATGGCATCCCGAAAATCTCACAAAAGGCTTCTTGATTCAACAAAAAAATGAAATTACCTGACAGCAAGCTTAACCAATTATCCGAATTTTAATATCCTTTTTGCACTATTTCACCTAAATTGCAGGGTATATGAAACGTTTTATTTCATTTTCCATACTGGTTGTTTTGCTTTCTGCGGGTATCATTGCTTCATGCAGCAAAACCAATGACTCGGACCCCGCTGGCAATTACACATGCCGATGCCAGATTACAACTTCAGGATCCACACATTCAGTGGACGTACCGTTCAGTAACGTAACCAGGTCATACGCTGTCTCCCAGTGCGATCTTACCCAGTCCACTTACAATTCAAGCGGTACCGTTGCGGCGTGTTCTGTACTTTAAACTTAACCGGTCTTAAGTAAATCTCGGTTGCTGGTATAAAGCTACAAAGAGTAGGTATCAATTGTTACGGACTTTATGCCTTGAGTAACAAGGCCATAAGTTGGTTATAGCCGAATGGGCCATGTGCCATAATTCTGTTTAAGCGACGCTAGAATTCAAAATATATTCCTTTGTACTAGTTGAGCTTACAACTGAATGCTCCATTTGTGATTTGAATGGAATCTGCCTCATCGCAGGTAAATTGAAACGTTCCGGTAATATTACTTGTAGTTATAGTACTGACAACCATATTACCGTGAGCCGAAAGTCTGGCCAATCCCGGAGCACTGTAAGCGGCACTTCCGTTAAAAGTCGAGGTGGGCGAAGAGCTATTAAGGTCATTCTCATTAAAATACCTGGCGCCTGTCGTACCATTGTAACCATCCCAATATACTGTGATCGTAGTAAGTGGATCCCACATTGTTGCATGTATAGATAATATGCTGCCTGCACCCAGCCAGGACGCGTCCGCATGTGTTGCACGGTAATTAACGCCATTAATTTTACAGGTAATCAGCCCTGTTGAATCTGAGAATTGTTTGGTGACCGGAATACTGAATGTTTCAGTACCGCCCGAAGAATTGGAGATGGAAGTAATAGTAATACTGGTATTGCCGGCTGTAGTCAGTACCGGCGTACTAAAAGTTCCCTGGCCTGCAGAAAAAACCATTGTAGCCACCTGATTCATAAGATTGTTGGCACCTGAGAGGTTAAAATGAATGGAGTATGTACCACTGGCAAGTGTACTGGAAAGCACTGACACAGTTGATGCCGTTCCGGCAACAAAACTGGAAACATATTGAATGGAGAAGCTAGAGATATCCGGCACACTGATGCTCGGTATACTGTTTGAGTTGTTTTTTATACAACCTGTCTGGGTTGCAGATGTCACAGCAAGCAAACTTGCCATAAAAAGGATTGCAAAGAATTTCTTCATAAGAGTGGTTTTTGCGAATGTAGTCATTTGTTAAAAAAGAAAAAAATATTTAATGCTTCTAATACCTAATACCATTAGCATCTGTCAACCAATTCAGGAATGACTATTTTTGGCATCAATTTGAACCAATGATGCGCAAGCTCCTGACAGCTTTTTATGTTTTATTATCAATAGTGGCTGGTGGCCTTTTTGTGTACTCGGCCTACACAAAGCTGATCCCCACCATTCAGGCATTTGAATATAATATTGCTGGCAGGCTTGGTATTCATTACCTCACTGCAGCAATAGCAGCCCGTTTTTTCATTGCACTGGAGGCAGGGCTGGGAATACTTATAGCGCTTCACTTTTTCGGGCGGCGTATGTGGGTGCTAAAAGCAGCCTTTGCGCTGGTTACTATCTTCAGTTTCTATCTGATATGGCTTTGGATAAAAGTGGGTAACGACGTCAACTGTGGCTGTTTCGGTGATAATATCTGGATGAGCCCATCTGCATCTCTGATAAAAAACGCTGTCATCCTGTTGGTTTTGGGTGTGCTAATCAGAAAACATAGAGGCATTTCTTTTTATCTTTCTGAGTGGGTACCGGCGGTGGTACTTGTTGGTGTATTCACAACGGGCTATATTGTTTTCCCGGTCTTTAGGCAGTATACACTTGACTTCACTGCCATGTATGCCGATCAGCAATATGCTCCACCGCTCGACCTCACCAAGGGCAAGCACATCATTGCTTTCCTTAGCCGCAACTGCATGCACTGCCGCAGAGCCGCTTTGAAAATGCACAACATGAAAAACGGCGACACTACCCTGCCCTTCTACTTTATTATTGGTGGCACTGACACCGCTTTATCCTCATTCTGGAAAGACAGCAAAGCGGAAGATATGCCCTATACCAGAATGGACGAAAAACCCTTCAACAAATACACCGGCGGCGAGTTCCCGCAGATTCTTTGGGTAAACAACGGCCTGGTAGAAGCCAATACCACCTATCCAGAACTGGATAGCAACGTGATTAAAGAATGGTTGAAGTAATAACTGGCAGAAATGGTAAAAGGCAGGGTGGCCCTGCCTTTTACCATTTATCACTTTGCACGCCTGTTATTTCTTGTTGTCGGTAGTTGTTACCGGCGCCAGATTCACCGCTGTGTTATTGCTTCCAACCCTGGCTCTAGAACTGGTCTTATAACCTGTTGCCATTTCAGGCCCTTTGCCATATACTTCTGGTATCAGGTAGGTACCTTTTTCGGCAGCTGGTTTGTCAACTTCATTCTGTATACGGTAAGCATTGGCAACAGGATCCTGCCTTACACCCGCTACCTGCCAGCTTACTTTTACATTAGGCTTGTCAGTTTTAATTTTAAACTGGTTACCTGATATTTCTTCAGCCACAATGGCCTGTGCAAACTGGCCCATAACTGTAAGCTGGTATTTAAAATCCTTATTGAGTATAGTAAAATAAGAAGGCAGAGAAACAGTTGCATCGCCGTTTGCATCTGTTACAACATTACCATTGTACAGGTTCATCATATCATTCGACTCTACTGAAGAATGGTATAGGTATTTGTTGGCCGGATCTGCCGGATGGTCTATTTTGAATGATTTGATACCTGAACTGGCTGAAGTAGCATAAATAGCACCAGAAAAATAACCCGCATAATTCGATGAGCCTGACCCATCTGTATACCCATATACCGCATAATTGCTCGATGATGATCCACCGCGCTCAGCATAAGCTTCAACACCATAGTTGGCAACTGAGCTGGAGTCACACAAAACTACCAGACCTGTCTGAGCATTGGTTGGATTGGTAGCAATAGCGGCCATACCCACAGGCCTGCCACCTGTAACACCCCTTACCAGCCCTGCCACACCAGGCGTGAATGCGATCAACCCGGTAGTATATAACAATTAGTCCACTTTAGTTTGACTACATACACTCAAAATAACCCTCCAGTGTCTGGGATATGATATCCCAGTCAAACCGGGTTCTGATTACTCTGGCTCCTTCAGTTCCCACTTTCTTTCGCATTTGTTCTGACTGTAGCAGATCAATAACACTTTGTGCAAACGCAGCAGGGTCCTTTTGCATTATGGCTCCCTCACCACTCATTATACCCAGGCCGCCAAAACCTATGTGTGAGCAGACAACAGGCACACCCATTGCCATAGCTTCAAGCACTTTGTTCTGTGTACCCGCCCCGAATCTGAGTGGTGCCACCACCACGCTGGCTTCGTTGTATGTTGCCGCCAAGTCTTTTATAAATCCAGTAACTGCAACATGGTCGTTAGCCAGTGCCGTAACTTTGGGTACCGGCCTCTGCCCGGCAATTACAAACTGCACTTCGGGCATAGCCTGCCTGATGACTGGCAGAATGTTCTCTGTAAAATGGCAAACGGCATCCACATTGGGCGCATAGTCCATATTACCGGTGAACAGTATAGTGTTGTTGTGAGAATAGTCATGATCCCG
>OMJB01000145.1 GCA_900299255.1 Sphingobacteriales bacterium | reverse complement strand
TGCAGTCGTTTAAAGACATAGCACACGAAGTCAGGAACAGATTGGTTCCTGCAGGTAAGGGAGCATAAATAAAAGTTGATTCCTGTACTACTTCTTCAGGCTATCTACGAGTGCGGCGTACTGGTTCATGGCGTCATCTTCACCCATTCCTTCCAGTGCCGACCATGCATCGTACTTTGCTTTAGCAATAAAATCAAACGGATTGGATGGCCCCGCATCAGGTGCGTCGCCTTCAGTAGCTTGCTTATAGAGGCTGTATAATTTCAGCAGTGTATTGTTATCTGGGCGTGTGGTTAACGTCTTGCTGGCTGCCACAGCCGCTTCAAAAGTTTCCTGTATGCTCATAGCTGTTATGTTATGCCTGTACTGCCAATGGTAGTTCGTAATAACTGCTGTTCAGTTCGGCATTGGCTTTCTCCGCCTCCTCTATTACAGCAAATGAAGACAAAGGCTCACCCTTGCTTTTTCTTACAGCTGTAGTATGCTCAAAATGGGCTGATGGCTTACCGTCCTTGGTAACTACAGTCCATCCGTCATCCAGAGTATATACTTCTCTTGTACCCAGATTAATCATGGGCTCAATAGCCAGCACCATTCCTTCTCTCAGCTTCTTGCCATCGCCTCTTTTACCAAAATTCGGCACCTGCGGATCCTCATGCAGATTCTTGCCCACACCATGCCCTACCAGTTCGCGCACCACACCATATCCATGCTCTCTGTTGGTAAAATGCTCCACAGCAAATGAAATATCCCCTACTCTATTGTGTTCACGCGCCTGCTCCACACCTTTGTATACCGACTCCTTAGTAATCTTCAGCAGCTGCAGCACTTCTTCTTTTACATTGCCTATTGCAAATGTATATGCCGAATCGCCGTGATAGCCATTCATGTATACACCACAATCTACCGATATGATATCTCCATCCTTCAGTTCATACTCACTGGGGAAACCATGCACCACCACATCGTTCACAGAAATACACAAAGAATATTTAAAGCCATGGTATCCCTTAAACGAAGGCACACCTCCGTTATCCCGGATAAACTGCTCGGCCATTTTGTCTATTGAAATAGTTTTGATACCGGGCTTTAAAAATTTTGCCACCTCGGTTAAGGTGGCAGAAACCATTAAAGCACTTTTTCTCATTACTTCAATCTCCTGATTTGATCTGATGTGTATCATAATCTCATCTCTCTCTGGGCTTTTTATGCCCACCCGAAAACCGGATCACTACTGATTTTTGTGCTGTTCAATAAATATCAATTCAGATACCGCTATGCATTGGCCGGAGCCGCAGTGCGTCCTGTAATTCTGCCGGCCTTCATCAGACCGTCATAATGATTCATGAGCAGATAGCTTTCAACCTGCTGCAAAGTATCAAGAATTACACCTACACCAATCAGCATTGAAGTACCGCCGAAGAACGAAGCGAAACCGCTTGTTACACCCAGCAGGGTAGCTATACCCGGAAGGATACCGGCAATTGCAAGGAAAAATGCACCTGGCAATGTGATACGATCCATAGTTGTAGCAACATAATCTGCTGTTGGCTCACCTGGCTTTACACCCGGAATAAAGCTATTGTTGCGCTTCAGGCTGTCAGCCATTTCCGTAGGGTTAAAAATCAGTGCTGTATAGAAATAAGTGAACAGAATAACCATGATAGCATAGATCAGATTGTACCACAAAGAGCGGTTATCTGATAACGCATATACAAAACCTGCTGCACGCTCATTGGTAGCAAATCCTGTAAAGATTGTAGGGATGAACATCATTGCCTGAGCAAAGATGATTGGCATTACACCAGCAGAATTAACTTTCAGCGGAATGAAATCACGTGAGCCTGAAATGTCTTTGGCTGCTGTAGCGCTTCCAATAATTCTGCGTGCATAGTTCAGAGGTATTTTGCGCACACCCTGTGTAAGCAGGATGAGGCCTATGATAACTGCAATGAACACTGCCAACTCTATCAGGAAAATAAGCAGGCCACCGCCGCCACCAATGTTCTTCTGGCTGAACTCCTGAATAATAGAGTGCGGGAAACGTGCAAGGATACCCACCATGATGATTAGTGATGTACCATTACCAATACCTCTGTCTGTGATTTTTTCACCCATCCACATTACAAACAATGTACCAGCAGTAAGAACCACGATAGTTGATAACCAGAACAGGAACGGGCTGTAATCAGGAGCCAGTGCCTGGGCGTATGAGGGAGAGCGCAGGTAAGCCACATATGCACTTGCCTGAAAAGCAGTTACAATAACAGTAAGGTAACGTGTGTACATATTGATTTTCCTCCTTCCGCTGTCTTCTTTCTGCAGTTTGGCAACCTGAGGTATAACGATACCAGCCAGCTGCATGAAGATAGAAGCAGAGATATAAGGCATAACGCCCAGCGCAAAAATAGATGCGCGGCTGAATGCACCACCTGCAAACATGTTCAGAATACCTAAAATACCGCCGGGGCCATTAGCGTCACTCAGCCTTGAAGGGTTAATACCTGGCAGCGCAATATAACAGCCAACACGATATACTGCTACCAGCATTATCGTGTACAGGATGCGCTGACGAAGTTCGTCTATGCTCCAGATATTTTTCAGTTTATCAATAAATTTCTTCACGGGAACTGTTGTTAATCAAAAAATGAAATGCGAATAAACGATAAAAGAGGCATTTCACCAAAAAATGCCTGCTTTATGTTAAAGAATCTCGATTGTAGCCCCTGCTGCTGCAATAGCTTCTTTGGCTTTTGCGCTCGCCGCATTTACCTTAAAAGAAATTTTAGCTTTGAGCTCACCGTTGCCCAGTACTTTTACCAGGTCTGTGCGGTTGATCAAACCATTCATATACAGAACGTCAGGAGAGAATTCGGTCAAACCATACTTTTCGATCAGGAAATCGAGCTGGCCCAGGTTAAACACTTTGTAGTCAACACGGAATGGATTCTTGAATCCGCGTTTTGGCATACGGCGCTGGATTGGCATCTGGCCGCCTTCGTGGCCTATTTTGGTTTTTGCACCGGTTCTGGCCTGCTGGCCTTTTGTACCTTTTGTTGCAGTACCACCGTGTCCGCTACCTTCACCACGGCCAATTCTTTTAGTTTTCTTTACAGAACCTTTTGCAGGTTTCAGATTGTGTAATTGCATGTTTACAATTTTTGAACTTGCGCGGAATGTATAACCGCTCGCAAATCAGGTTAACTAATTATTTTACTTCTTCAACTTTAACCAGATGGTGTACGGCTTTAACCATACCAAGAATCTGTGGAGTAGCCTCTACTTCTACCGAAGAAAGCATTTTACGCAGGCCCAACGCTTTAAGAGTACGCTTCTGGCGCTCCATACGGTCGATTCCGCTTTTTACCTGTGTTATTTTTATCTTAGACATATATATTCAATTCAAAAGTCAGTTTTTAATACTCAACATCACCCGCTCCTTCAGAGTGGGACGGGGTGAGGACTACCCGTTAAAAACCTTTTTCAGGCTTATATTACGGTCTTTTGCTACTTTGATTGGCTCACGGAGCATTCCCAATGCAGCAAACGTAGCTTTTACCACGTTATGCGGGTTGGCAGAACCCAGTGACTTAGAAAGAACGTCAGTAATACCTGCCGCTTCCAGCACTGCGCGCATACTGCCTCCTGCTATCACACCTGTACCGTGTGCAGCTGGCCTGATCATCACTTTCGCAGCACCTTCTTTCGCAAGCTGCTCATGAGGGATAGTGCCATGCATTACCGGAACTTTGATGAGGTTTTTCTTAGCATCATCAATACCTTTGGTGATAGCCTCCTGTACTTCTTTTGCTTTTCCAAGGCCATGTCCTACAACGCCATTACCGTTACCTACAACGACAAGCGCTGAAAAACTAAATGCACGGCCACCTTTTGTTGTTTTAACAACACGGTTGATAGCCACCACTTTTTCATGAAGTTCGAGGTCGCCCCCTTTTACCCTGGTTAATTGTTGCTTCGCCATTTTATTTTTAATTAGCCGATGGGATACATGGCTGCTGCCAGCCCCACTCTACTTTGTTTAATATTATTTCTCTGCTTTCCCGGCTAAAAGGCCGTTCTGCACATAATTTAGAATTTCAGTCCACCCTCGCGTGCTCCGTCAGCTACAGATTTCACACGACCATGGTACAAATAACCACCACGGTCAAAAATACAAGCCTGCACACCTAAAGCCAATGCCTTCTGTGCAATCATTTTACCTACATTCATTGACTTTTCAACTTTGTTACCGGCTATTGCTGCGATATCCTTATCACGGGAGCTTACTGCTGCAATTGTTGTACCGTTATCATCATTGATCAGCTGCGCATAAATATCCCTGTTGCTGCGGAATACAGACAGCCTTGGCTTTGATGCTGTACCATGTAACTTGGTACGAATACGCCAGCGCAGTTTCTGACGACGTATAACTTTTGGATCTATTGACATTTTATCTCTGTTTTACGGGCTCCCCTTTTGCTAAAGGAGGCTACCGGATTTTATAAATTATTTACTTTTCTGAAGCAGATTATCAATTCAAACTCACCTGATCTATTTCTGCTCAATATTTATTCTTATTTACCAGCTGACTTACCTGCTTTACGACGAACCACCTCATCAGAGTAGCGCACACCTTTTCCTTTGTAAGGTTCTGGCTTACGCAGGCTGCGCAGCTTAGCAGCTACCTGGCCCAGCAATTGCTTGTCGTTCGACTCAAGAATAATCCTTGGGTTCTGGCCTTTTTCAGCAGTTGCAGATGCCTTGATTTCTTTTGGCAGTTCAAATATGATGTTGTGAGAGAAACCCAGTGCCAGGTCTATTGTCTGGCCGGTAACTGCAGCACGGTAACCCACACCAACCAGTTCCAATTCTCTTTTAAATCCTGTTGTTACACCTGTAACCATGTTTGCAACCAGTGAACGGTATAAACCATGCAGTGCACGGTGGCGGATCTGATCTGTAGGACGTTCAACAACGATGTTACCGTCTTCAACTTTTACCTTGATATCACGATCGATCAACTGCCTTAATTCACCTTTTGGTCCTTTAACTACTAACTCATTAGCCGGAGTTACATTTATTGTAACACCACTCTGAAGAACAACAGGTTTTTTACCTATACGAGACATAACTTATTCTTTTTAAAAACTTTTTTTTATAACCGGCTGTATTCAGTAACCGTATAGAGAACTTAAATTGTCAGCCTTTTCTATTTTACAAATCAGCAGATAATGCCGATCATTAATAAACAATACACATTACTTCACCACCTACATTCTTAGTGCGGGCTTCTTTATCAGTCATAACTCCTTTTGAAGTTGAGATGATAGAAACACCCAAGCCATTCTGCACACGGCGGATTTCACTTGGCTTAGCATACTGGCGCAATCCCGGACGGCTGATCCTTTCAAGCGATTTGATAGCTGGTTCTTTAGTCTGAGCATCATACTTAAGAGCTATTTTAATTAAGCCCTGTTTAGAATCGTCTTCAAACTTGTACTTCAGAATATATCCTTTTTCATAAAGGATCTCAGTGATGCGTTTTTTCAAATTAGACGCAGGAATCTCCACGATGCGGTGGCGTGCCATTTGCGCGTTGCGGATACGGGTGAGATAGTCTGCTACTGGATCTGTTACCATTTTTTGAATTAGTTTTTGTAAATAAATTTGTTACGAGTATCTGATGTATTACTGCACCAGACTTTGAAACTTGGTCCGCCTGTGCGGATACTACCAGCTTGCTTTACGTACACCTGGTATCTTGCCGTCAAGCGCCATATCGCGGAATACAAGGCGACATACACCGAAGTAGCGCATGTAACCCCTTGGGCGACCTGTAAGCTGGCACCTGTTCCTCAAACGTACCGCTGAAGAATTCTTAGGAAGTTTATCCAGACCTGCATAATCTCCTGCTTCTTTCAATGCGGCGCGTTTTGTGGCATAATGGGCTACCATTTTCTCACGTTTGCGCTGGCGGGCTTTTACTGATTCTCTAGCCATAGTTTGTTTTAGAAAGTCTTATAATCATCCCGTTTTAAGGCTGGTATAAGACGGTTTTTTATAAAATTACTTACCTGTTTTTTCCATGTTGGTAAATGGCATGCCCATTTCCTTCAGAAGTTCGTAGGCTTCTTCGTTTGTTTTTGCTGTTGTTACAAACGTGATATCCATACCTGAGATGCGTGCTATCTTGTCAATGTTGATCTCAGGGAAGATGATCTGCTCCGTGATACCCATTGTATAGTTGCCGCGGCCGTCGAACGACTTCTCGTTGATACCTTTAAAGTCACGCACACGTGGAAGCGATACGGAAATAAAGCGGTCAAGGAATTCGAACATCTTCACGTGGCGAAGTGTCACACGGCATCCTATCGGCATATTCTTACGCAGCTTGAAGTTCGAAATGTCCTTTTTCGACATGGTAGGAATAGCTTTCTGGCCTGTAACCAGAGTCATTTCCGCTACAGCTTCATCAACTACCTTCTTGTCAGAAGTAGCACCTTTCACGCCCTGGTTAACACAAATCTTTACCAAGCGCGGGCACTCCATTACTGATTTATACCCGAATTTTTTCATCAGTGCGGGTACCACTTCATCCCTGTACTTATTAAGTAACCTGGGCGTATATTTAGTATTCGTTGCCATTATTATTTAATTGTCTCCCCTGATTTTTTAGAAATACGAACAAAGCCTCCGTCAGTACGCTCACGCTTTACACGTGCAGGCCCTTTTGACTTGGCATCCCACAACATTACGTTAGAGATAGCAATTGGCGCTTCTTCCTTCACAATGCCACCCTGTGGATTCTGCGCATTTGGTTTCAGATGCTTGGTAACGAGGTTCACACCTTCAATCAGCACTCTGCCTTCTGTTGGATTTACAGAAAGAACCTTGCGTGGTTTCGTACGGTCTCTATCATCGCCGGCTATAACTACTACGTTATCGCCTTTCTTGATATTGAATTTTGGTTTAAATCTTGTCTTCACTTTACTTTAAGTTTAGCGTTGTAACTGCCGCCTCTTCGAAACGGGGTGCAAAGATACAACAATTTTACAATACTTCCGGTGCAAGGGACACAATTTTCATGTATCCTTTGTCACGTAATTCGCGGGCTACCGGTCCGAAAATACGTGTGCCGCGTGGCTCATCAGATGCGTTCAGCAGTACCACTGCATTGTCATCAAAGCTTATATATGAGCCGTCCTTACGGCGCAGTTTATTTTTGGTTCTCACGATCACAGCTCTGGACACGGTACCTTTTTTAACGCCGCCACCAGGCAATGCGTCTTTCACGGTTACCACTATCTTATCTCCAATAGCAGCGTAATCTTGACCCGAATTTCCCAACACACGTATGCAAAGTACTTCTTTAGCCCCGCTGTTGTCGGCTACATTGAGCCGGGATTCCTGTTGTATCATTTTAAATAATTACTTAGCTTTTTCAATAATTTCTACCAGGCGCCAGCGCTTTGTTTTGCTCAGCGGGCGTGTCTCCATTATGCGCACCACATCACCAATGCCGGCATTGTTTTGCTCATCATGTGCATGGAAGCTTGATGATTTCTTAAGAAACTTTCCATAAATGGGGTGTTTCACTTTTCGCTCAACAGTAACTGTGATGGTTTTAGTCATCTTGTTGCTGCTAACTACCCCGATACGGGTTTTCCTGCTTTTTCTTTCAATCGTCATAATAGATATACTTTATTATAAACCTAATGCTCTTTTACGCTGTTCAGTCTTCAAACGCGCTATCGCACGGCGCTGAGTCTTGATGGAAAGCGGATTGTCAATCGGATTTACCGCATGGCTGAATTTTGTTTTCTTCAGGCGCAGCTCCTCATCCGAAATCTTCTGGTTCAGCGCTTCGTTGTCCAGCGAACGATAATCATCAACTTTCGCTTTTTTTGCATTTGCCATTTTACTAAGTATTTAAAAGTTGGCCCGCAGGCCGCTTCATTTATATAATCAATTATTATTCACCTGCATAGTCATGACGAACTACAAACTTCGTCCTGATCGGCAGTTTCTGAGAAGCAAGTGCAAGTGCTTCCTGTGCCACCTTCAGCGGAACACCATCCAGTTCAAACATAATCAGTCCTGGCTTCACCACTGCTGCCCAGAATTCAAGGCTACCCTTACCTTTACCCATACGCACCTCTGCAGGCTTGCGGGTAATTGGCTTGTCAGGGAATATACGGATCCACACATTACCTTCACGCTTCATGTGGCGGGTCAGTGCCTGACGGGCCGCTTCTATCTGGCGGTTAGTGATCCATTTTGGTTCCATAGCCTTCAGGCCGAATGAACCAAACGATATCATAGCTCCGCGTTGTGCGTTACCTCTGATCCTGCCTTTATGCGCCTTACGATGTTTTGTTTTTTTCGGTTGTAACATTGTTACAATTTTTTATTAAAGTATCCTACAAAAATTTGTTTACTTACGTGCTCCTGCACCACCTGTACGGCCACCGCCTCCACCACGGCGATCTCCACCTCCGCGCTCTCCACGGTCACGGCGGTCTCCGCCACGGTCACCTCTTTCACCTCCGCGCATATCTGCACCTGCAAATCCACCTGCCGGACGGTTGCCGCGGCTGTCTGAATTAGCTGAGAAGTTAGGGTTCAGTTCACGCTTGCCCAGCACTTCACCTTTACATATCCACACCTTCAATCCTATCTTTCCGTAAACTGTCATTGCATATACTGATGCATAGTCAATTTCCATACGGTAAGTATGCAATGGAGTACGCCCCTGTTTAAATTCTTCAGAACGTGCTATTTCCGCACCGTTCAAACGGCCACCTGCTTTGATCTTGATACCTTCTGCTCCCATTCTCATAGCAGTAGAGATAGCCATTTTCACTGCACGCTTGAAACTAACCCTGCCTTCAATCTGACGGGCAATAGTCTCGCCTACAATCATTGCATCCAGTTCCGGGCGGCGAATCTCCATAATGTTAATCTGAACGTCATCTTTCTTTGTAAGATTTTTCAGTTCCTCCTTGATACGATCAACTTCTGTTCCACCCTTACCGATAATGATACCAGGCTTTGATGTATGGATCGTAACAATCAGTTTACCTAACGTACGCTCAATTACAATGCGGGAAATTCCGCCTTTGTTGATACGCGCAAGAAGGTAATTGCGGATCTTGTGGTCTTCAACTAATTTTGCGCCGAAGTCCTTTTTTTCACCATACCACATTGAGTCCCATCCGCGGACGATACCCAACCTGTTACCTATAGGATTACATTTTTGACCCATTACTATTGATATTAAGCTTTTACGTTAGTATTTTATGCGTTTGTATTCTGTCCGGCTGCGTTGCGGCTGTCCACAAAAATGGTGATGTGGTTGCTGCGCTTGCGTACCCTGTAAGCACGTCCCTGTGGTGCAGGGCGCATCCGCTTCAGCACACGGCCTCCGTCTACAAAAATCGTTTTCACATACAGATTTGCTTCAGCAACGTCTACACCTTCATTCTTTACTTTCCAGTTGGCAATGGCGCTCAATAACAGCTTCTCCATTGGTACCGAAGGGTCTTTTGTACTGAATTTCAATGTGTTCAGTGCATTTTCAACCTCCATGCCACGTATCAGATCCGCCAGAAGGCGCATTTTGCGGGGAGAGGTCGGATAATTTCGTAAGCGAGCAACAGCTTCCATTATTTTTGTTTTTTTAACCCCGGATCAGCCTCTTCAGGCCTTTCCGGAACTTTTACTTGATTAACTTTTTTCAATTCAGTGTTCACCAATTCAGGCTTCGGTTTTTACTACCCGCCCTTAGCTCCGCTATGCCCTTTGAAGTTACGGGTTGGCGAAAACTCACCGAGCTTGTGGCCTACCATATATTCAGTAACATATACAGGTATGAACTTATTTCCATTATGTACTGCGAATGTCTGGCCAACGAAGTCTGGGGTAATAGTGCTGCGGCGGCTCCAGGTTTTGATTACACCCTTCTTTGCCTTGCCCTCAACAATTGCCACCACCTTTTTGTCCAGGTTAGCATCTACGTAAGGTCCTTTTCTTATTGAACGAGCCATTTTCTTGACTTTTTATTTTTACTCCAATCCACCGAAGTGGACTTAATTGTTAACTATTTATTTTTCAACTCACCGGAGTTATGCTCCCGGTTTAATTACTTATTTGAATTTAGACGAAAGCTTCTTGCCGTTTCTGCGCTGAATGATCAGTTTGTTAGAACCCTTCGTTGTGCTCCTTGTAATTTCGCCTTTAGCGTATTTACCTGAGCGGCTGCGTGGGTGGCCACCTGAAGAACGGCCTTCACCACCACCCATCGGATGGTCTACCGGGTTCATCGCTACACCACGGTTGCGTGGGCGGATACCTTTCCAGCGGTTACGGCCTGCTTTACCCATTGACTGGAGCGCATGGTCGCTGTTTGAAACTATTCCTACAGTAGCCGTGCACATGCTCAGCACCTTACGCAGCTCACCGCTTGGCATTTTAAGTACGCAATATTTATCTTCTTTCGCATTCAGCTGTGCATATGTACCTGCCGAACGGGCCATTGCACCACCCTTGCCAGGCTGTAGTTCAATGTTGTGAACAACAGTACCCAAAGGCATATTCTTCAGCATCAGCGAATTACCTACTTCAGGAGCTGCATCAGGGCCGCTTACTACAGTGGCACCTACTTCAAGGCCCTGAGGAGCAATGATATAACGTTTTTCACCATCACTGTAGCTCAGCAGTGCGATAAACGCTGTACGGTTTGGATCGTACTCAATAGATTTTACAGTTGCTTTGATACCATGCTTGTTGCGCTTGAAATCAATGATACGGTACTTGGTTTTGTTGCCACCACCCATGTAGCGCATTGCACGACGGCCCTGAAAGTTACGGCCACCGGTACTCTTCTGTGCTTCAAGCAAACTCTTTTCAGGCACATTAGTAGTAATTTCCGCGTAAGCGTTACCTATTCTCCAGCGTGTTCCGGCTGTAACCGGTTTATATTTACGTAATGCCATTTTACTTTTTATTAGCTGATGTGGTTATTGGCTGATTTAGCTTCTTCCCGCACCGATTATTATTTGGTTACTTAATTCTTACTCCCGCCTTCGGTTATAAGGCATGTACTTTTTACTATTATACGAACAAATCGATTGTTTCACCTGCTGCCAGGGTTACAATTGCCTTTTTATATGATGGCTTTCTGCCCGACAGCAAGCCTGCTTTTGTAAAGCGTGATTTACTTTTTGCAGGCACCACTACCGTATTCACGTCTGCTACCTTCACACCGTAAAACTCTTCAACTGCTTTTTTAATTTCCAGTTTATTGGCTTGTTTGCCTACAACAAAAGTGTAACGGCCATTGCGCTCCATCTGAAGATTTACCTTTTCGGTGATCTTTGGCTTAACCAACACATCTGATAGTTTCATTTTATTATTTTTATTAGCTGATTTGATTTCGGCCCTTTTGCCTTCATCGCTTCAGGTTACACAATTTATTTATTATAACCACCGGCCTACTTATGCAAGCCAGGCACTCTGTTTAATTAGGCTGCTACCTCATCAGCAGATGCTTCTGTAAACATCTTAGCTGCTGATTCAGTGAATATCACCACATTAGCATTTGTAAGGTCGTAAGTATTCATGTCGCTGAGTACAACAGTTTTGTTATCGCTCAGGTTCCTTCCGCTCAGATAAACATTTACGTTATGCTCCGGAAGAATCACCATAGACTTTCTGCTGTCGCCGCGCAGTGAATCAAGCATTGATGAGAATTCCTTTGTTTTTGGAGCCTCCATAGAAAGGTCTTCAACTATCACTATCTTGTTCTCACGTGCTTTGTACACCAGAGCAGATATTTTTGCCAGGTCTTTCACCTTACGGTTCAGTTTGAAATTGTACAGGTGAGGCATTGGGCCATTTACGGTACCACCGCCCTTGTACAATGGGTTACGGATGTTGCCTTTACGCGATCCGCCTGTTCCTTTCTGCTTGTGCAGCTTCTTTGAAGAACCGTGTACTTCTGCACGGGTCTTGGTTTTGTGCGTTCCCTGACGCTGAGCGGCCAGATACTGCTTTACCGACAGGTAAATACAATGATCGTTTGGCTCAACTTTGAAAATATCATCCGGCAGTTCAACCGAACGGCCTGTCTTTGCACCTTTAGTATTTAAAACGTCAACTAGCATGACTAAATTAATTCTGAATTAAAACAATAGATCCGTTATGTCCCGGTACTGAACCACTAATTAAGATGTAGTTTTTGTCCGCGAATACTTTTACAACACGCAATGCTTTGATTTTCACCCTGTCGGTACCCATGCGGCCACCCATGCGCATACCTTTGAATACGCGGCTAGGGTAAGATGAACCACCTACAGAACCTGGTGCGCGCTGACGGTCATGCTGACCATGGGTTGCTTCACCCACACCACCAAATCCGTGACGCCTTACCACACCCTGAAAACCTTTACCCTTGGTAGTGCCTATAACACTTACCTTTTCACCTTCGGTAAATATTTCACAGGTGATGCTTTCACCTACATTCTTATCAATGGAACAATTGCGGAGTTCTTTAACAACACTTTTGGGAGTAGTGCTGGCTTTTGCGAAGTGATTGATCATTGCCTTTGGAGTATTTTTCTCCTTGGCCTCGCCAAAAGCTATTTGTAATGAGTCATAACCGTCGGTACTCACGGTCTTTTTCTGAGTAACCACACATGGGCCAGCTTCGATAATGGTACAAGCTGTCTGCTTGCCATTCGGCTCGAAAATACTGGTCATACCGATTTTTTTACCAATAATACCTTTCATTATTATTATATTTGAGCTAAGCGCCCGGCCGGTACTCACCGAAGAATCGGGTCCGGAACGGGATTAACTGTTTTTTCAATTTTTTTAAGAACTGGTTCTTCTTTACTTACTCTACTTCGCCATCTCCTCTGGAGAGGGCTGGGGAGAGGTCTATCATGCTTTGATCTCTACCTCTACACCGCTCGGAAGATCCAGCTTCGAAAGCGCATCGACTGTACGGGAAGAAGACGTATAAATATCCAGCAAGCGCTTGTGCGTGCAAAGCTGAAACTGTTCACGTGCTTTTTTGTTTACGTGCGGTGAACGCAATACTGTAAAGATCTTCTTCTCTGTAGGCAACGGAATAGGGCCTGTAACCACTGCTCCGGTGTTGCGCACAGTCTTAACGATTTTATCTGCTGATTTATCCACCAGGTTATGGTCGTAAGATTTTAGCTTTATTCTGATACGCTGTGACATCTTTCTATGAACTTTAGATTATTTCCCTTGCTTCTGCTATCATTCTCTGATGGCTAAAAATTTGGGACTGCAAAGGTAATGAGATGTTTTGGAATAGAAAAATTATTTTCAAGAAAATTTTAATTATTCCTGCAATTCTTCAAAAAAGGCAGCAGTAACTGGGTTCCGCACTTGCCGAGGCGTACAAATGTATGCCCTTTTGACGTAATTCTCTGACTACAACCCACTTTTGCCGCTGTTTTGGGCCTCTTAATTATCAAAAGCCTTCTCAGTCATCAATACAAATAATAATTTATATACATATCACTTTACTCCCTAAAATCTTTTTTGTATACTTTGTTTAACTTTGCAGTAATAAATTACTCACCAAAAATTTTATTCAAAATGAAAAACTTACTGCTTGCTCTTCTCACCCTGATGGTTGCTTCTTCCACCCGCGCTCAGACAAAGGAGGATATTTATTCTAACACGCAGATTACCTGGCTGGGATGTGACTTCACTCAGCTGAAATTCATTGGAGGCGCGGCGCAATTCAAAGATGCAGGAGAAATTTCAAACAGAGACCTGAGAATGAAATATTTCCCGGGCTGGAATAACCTGTTCGTTAAGGAGCAAAAAAAGTACAACGTTGCTGAAGCGGTGGACAGAAACACAGTTGAATTTGCTATAGATGTGACAGATGCTGCCAACGACAACTCGACCGGTCCCTATTTCACTGACAACTCCGGTGATTATCAATTGCTTTCTGCTGAAAAAGTAGCCTCATTGGTATCGAAATATGATTTTAAAGGCCACAAAGGCCTGGGTATGATGTTCTTTGTGGAAGGAATGAGCAAAGACAAGGTAGAAGCCTCTATGTGGGTTACTTTCGTAAATATGAGCCAGAAAAAAGTACTGCTTACAAAAAGGGTAACCGGCACTACCGGTGGTTTCGGCTTCCGCAATTATTGGGCTAAAGGCCTGTATAACGGGCTTCAGGAAACACAACACAACCTTAGAAAATGGAAATAAATACTGCATTTTAGCCTCCCCCATGCTTTAGAGGATAATTTACAAAATGAGCCTTTCGATTGGATACAACCATTTGGAAGGCTTTTTTATTACAGCAACATGCCACCATACAATGTACTTGGCCAGAATATCAGGTATTGTATCTTAACTGAAAAGCTCCCGGGTCCGTTGCATTGCCATTATCTGCTCACTGTTTCATCAGCAAATGGCCTATTACGGACTTTATGTAGCCTGAGCCATCGCTGCCATAAATAAACCTATGCCCACCAGCCTGCACTGAATTGAAATACCAGCCCTTTATGGTATGCTGCCGTGATTCATAGTCCTTTGCTGCCGAATCATAACTAAACACTACATCGTCTTTAGCGTTCATGGAATATAACGGCTTCAAATCGCTAACAGCGTCCAGCACACCTGTTTCTGAACTCAGTGAAGGTGTTGAAGAAAATGTATAAAACCCCGAAAAATATTCCGGCTTGTGTTTCATAAACCAGTAGGTAGCAATGCCCCCCATGGAAATACCGCCTAAGTATATCTGCCGGCTGTCTGTGTTATAATGTTCTTTTACCTGCTCAATTATGGCAATAATATTCTCATTAGCTGCTAACGTTCCCGGCCACATAAAACCCTGTTCGCCGAATGGAAAAACAATCAGCGCTTTGTACACATCCCCAACTGAAAAAACCGGCTCACTAGCTATTGCAGCATCGCGGTACCTGAAACTGTCCCTGGCGAGTATCGCTCCATGAAGAAACACCACAACAGGTGCCTTCTTTCCCGGATCGTAGCCTTCCGGCACATACACGAGGTAAGGCTGGTTAATATTCCCGGCCCTCGAAAAATACAGGGCATAACCGCTCTTAGCAGCCGCAAAAGCACCGCCTTTCGAATGCGCCTGAACTACATGTGCTTTTATTTCCTTCAGCCAATTTACCGATTGAACGCCCGAAACATCGCCCTGCCCATGGCCAACAAGCGGCGCAAAAAAGAAAAATAATATGGCAATGTATATCCTTGTTTTCATAGCCAGCAAAACAATCACTTGGTGTTATTCACAAACTCATTGTAATATTTTCGGTTAATATGCGCCATATCCACACTGATTTCCACTATATCTTTAATCCAGTGCTTCTTTACAACTAGTTTTCTGAGGCCATCCGCATCTGATGCGCCTAGATGGCCGCTACTGCGAATGTGTGCATAGGCCATTAGTTTTGCCATTTCTTTGGCCACCTCACTTAGTTTCCCAAAGTCTCCCTCAAAATCTTCCAGCGTTATGCTGTCTTCTTTGGGCTGAAGTTCCTTTACAAGAAACCACTTTTCACCCATGTTAATCTTCGTCAGGTAATCGGGTGGCATGAATTGCATCATGTTTTGCGCGGCCACTACCCTTTCTGCATTGTCCTTGAACTTTGGCTGCTTCACTTTAATTAGCCCTGTATATGCCGATGGCCTCGTTTCTTTTATGTCAAGCAGGTAATATTTGCCATGCTTTTTTGAAAAACACAATACGCAGTAGCGTTCTATTCCGATACTTCCTGTCCCCGCAACTCTGAATGATGCGTCTTCAAAAACCAGGTGGCTCAATGTACTTTGCCTGAGCATTTTGGCCACAGCATCGTGGATTTTAGCCTTAACTTTATCCTC
>OMJB01000144.1 GCA_900299255.1 Sphingobacteriales bacterium | reverse complement strand
TTTTAATTTAACTTCGTAAAATCAAGAAACACTATCTAACAATTAGTCCACTTTAGTTTGACTACATACAAGTTGGTCTACCTCAGTCTTTTCGGTTTCAATAATCGGTAAAGGGATTAGTTCACCTTTCTTTGATTTGGAGTAATATCGAAAATAATAGGTTTGCATTATTCTGCTAAAATTACTGAGGTCGCTCTTTTGGTCAAGTGCTTTTGCATATTCCGTTTTGTAAGCAAAGTTTAAATTGGAATTTGGTATTATTTGATATCCTTTTGGCTTGCAATAAAGGCATAACAGGATTTCAGATGTTTTACGGGGACGAAATGAAAACTGGGCGATGTATTCAGCCAGTGTTGGTTGATAAAACCTTAATGCTGCAATATCATTGTCGAGAAACGAAATTCCCTCAAGAATCATGCGTGTACCAATTACAACGGTGTTTTCAAGCAGGGTGTTATTTTGTAAAAACTCTTGTTGGGCTTTATCGTCTCTCGTTTCAGATGTAAAGACTATTATATTTCTGGTTGGGTCTTGCTTTAACAAATGCTCCTCTACTTTTGCGATTTGTTGTTTATCATTTATGTATACAATCTGTTTTCCATTGGTTTGCAAAATATCATCTATAAGTGATGAAAGTGGACTACCCGTTTGGATTATTTTTAATGTTGGTTGAGATGGATTTTCTTTTTTAAATGTGACTTGGCGGATTGATATTCCTGGCACTTGAAATGGCAATGGAGTGCCAGTTAGCAAGATCACGTTCTTGAATAGGCAAAATCTGTCGGTTATTTTCCGAATTACATCGTGTCTAAATTCGGGGTGTGCAGAAAGAAATAACTCATGTGCTTCATCAATAACAAGAGTGTATCTGGAAAGTGAGTGTTGCTTTCCCAATTTATAGATAGCATCATAGTTTCCGATATAACGGAGTAACCCAATTGGCACATCTTTCCCTGCTGTAATCTTATATGAATCAGGATTACTACTATGAATATCATCACGAAGAATTGAAGTTGGCGTGAGCAAAACAATATCATCGCAGTTCATGAAGAATGTTGTTTTGCCAGAATTTGGAGGTGCAACAATCAGAAGGTTATCATTCAGATTTATGTCCGATGCTCTTTCGGAGATATAATTTTGTATTATTAGTGCATTGCCTTCTCCAGGAATATTAGGATTCAAATCGCTACTATGCTTTTTCCAAAAAACCTCCACATCGTCAAGAGTGTAGGTCATTTCGGGAACCTGCTTTAACGACCCAAATATTTTCGCCAGGATATAATTGATACCAATATCGTCTATGTCATCCCTTTCGAAGATGTTGTCGAAGTGATAATCATTCTCATCCATATTGGTTCCAGTTAAACATAAATCACTTAAATACTTAAACCAATAATTTGCCCGTTCTCTGTTATTTTTAAAAATAGAAACTACTGCATAAAGCATCCTAATCCAATCATCATAATCTGTAAATACGTCACAATTTGAAGGAATTTGCTTTGCGCAATGGATTAAAACAAAATCAGCATATAGAGATGAAATATCATGCTCATTTTTGATTACAGGTTTGCTCTCTTTGGGGCTGGAAATAAAATAAACATGGGATGGATTTTTTATAAAATTCGGAGCGATAGTCTGTCCTATAAAAAATTGAGATCCGATTCTTATGACCGATGTATCAATGTAATTTCCAAATTCCGACACGTTGATAAAAGAAATTAGCTCATTAGAAAAGTGTATATATGCTATGGAATATACTTGCTCTGTAAGAGCATCTGATTGAACAGCAAACCCGATATGAAACCCCAACCCCGAAGTACTCCTTACGAGAAATATAGCAGCAGATTGTTGTTTGAAAAATTCAATGATACGGTCGTTTAAGTATTTATAAGTGGAAGCCTTTAAACTATCAAGATCAACCTTAAAATCTATATCCAAAACAACAATTGCATAACCTTGATTACTTTTCAGATTATATCTAACCATAGGCATAATTTGCCTTCGTGTGAGTTTTGATTCTTGCTGATTTCGTTTTTCAAATATGCTGTCTTCATCATGCAGATAACCTATATCAGGGTTAATTTCATATAATAGTTGAGCAATCAATTTGCATTTGTTGATGTGGTCAATACTAGAAGCTGCGGCAAATGTTTCGCTTAGTGTGGATAATACCCAGTTATTATCAAAAGCGTTGTTTTTTAGTTATACTGGATGATTTAGGAAATTGTAATTGTTTATTTGGTACATATTTTAACTTTTACAAAATAGTAATCAAAAAAAACTAGAAAACCAAATAACATATTGTATATCAGCACTTTGTGTATTTATTTTAACCTATTAATTTTAATACAAAGAATAACTGTAAACTTGCTTCTATAAGAAATACAACTAGTTACATCTTTTCAATTATTCACTTTATCACCGAAAAAATTATTTTCACTGATCCCTAATTTTTAAGATTGGGGAACATCTGATGAACATTACTGGAACATATCAACTGTTCCAACGCAACGGAAATCGATCATTTTTTAATCTATATAAGGAAAATGTTCCCCCCTTCCATTTTAAGGCGTTTTCCGTTGCGTTAATATATAGCCCCCCTCCCTCATACGTATCCCCTTCCTCCCTCCCTGGGGTATTACATAATTCATTAGGGGGTTAAACATTCAAATGAATTTTTGAAAAAAAATTTGGGCAAAATTTTATCCCAGAAAAATGACCCTTACTTCAAAATGAAAAGGGGAGCTTGAAAAAATTTCGGGAGTAAAAAAATTTACAAAATTTAGGGGGTGGGATACAAACTGTATTAAAATTAACTAGCCGTTCGTTACAATCACTTGATCCGATATTCGAGCGCATTATATATTGATGGAGATATTGAAATATAGTCTCAATAATAAAACCAAGCATAATGGACCTGTAGAAATAGAGTATACCCATAGGAGTACTGGCTAAACATGGTTTTTCTAGTTGTTTTCTGCCAGAAATAGGGCTAAATTCGCTATACCAATAAGATGGAGTGATATGAGGGTGTTTTACAGCAGAATTTCGACCGACGATGGTCAAACACACAAAAGACAGTTACAAGACCTTAAGGGGTTCGATTATGTCTTCTGTGACGTTGTTTCAGGCTCTACGAGACTTTTTGAGAGGGGGAAAGGTGCAGAGATAAAGAAACTACTAGATGATGGAAAATTGACCCTATTAGAGGTTCATTCCATCGACCGTCTTGGGAGGTCAACAATCGACGTTCTTTCAACTTGGAAGGAGCTTACCGACAAAGGGGTGACTATTGTTTGCCGAAACCCCAGCATTAGGAATTTTGATGAGAATGGGAAACCCGATAAGTTCTCGGAACTACTCCTATCGGTCTTGAGCGTGATGTACAGTTTTGAGAGAGATACCATCCGTCAAAGACAAATGGAGGGAATAAGACTGAAAAAGGTAACCAGCCCTGAGGTATATATCGGAAGACGTGTTGGGACATCATATACCCCAGAGAAATTTCTTCGAAGAAAGAAATCAAAGGATATACTTCAATACCTAGAAAGGGGGACTCATACCTACAAAGAAATCAGTAAAATCTTGGGGGTATCACAAACCACCATCAGTAAGGTCAAGAAGACACACGAGATGTTTATGGGTCAGGCACAAGGTTGACAATATCAAAATTACTGCAAATAATCTCGGAGGTCGACTCCCTTGAAAATCTTTTCTCACTCCTCATCTTCTTGGTATAGATTGACCATGCATGCCCCTGCGTAAATACCTTACCTCGGGGAGTCTTATACTCATGTTCATTCAACCAATCACTTACCTGAACAAAGTTCAAACCATCCTCTTCATGTTTCTTCTTGATAATATCAAAGAGTTCTTGTTGATGGGTTGAATAGGGGGATATCCATAAGTTTGAAGATGTTACCCTCAATACCATTGTCAGATAATAGTTTTTAGTGTTGCTGAAATGGGGGGGATTAGGTGCTTTTGAAGAAAAGTTCATTACTGTGGAATAATTCTGCCACTTAATCGATTCATTTATTTGTGCTCTTTAGGAAAAGGCATCCTATGCCTTCTGCTGTTTTTGATTAGTTTTATGCTGCAATCATTTTACTGAACCTATGAAGCAATTTAATACACTGCTTGCCTTACTGCTTTTTGCGTGCCTGCATGGTGCCGCACAAGATGTAAATGCCCCGCCGCAGTTCTTCTTTTCTTTTGTACCGTGCCTTACCAATGCCCCCGGTGATTTTGCCATGAAACTGAGCCCAACTATAGAAGTGGGCAGACAGTGGCAGGATGTATTCAGCATTGGGCTGGACCTGGGCAAAACAAATTGCGCACCCACAGCGGGCAAAGACACAACCGTTTATCTGGAGTTTAGGCCAAACCTGAACATTTTTCAGGTGGGCAAATTTGTGAACACATTTACGCCCGGCCTCGGTTATGTATTCGGTGCCTCACAAAACATGATGCTGGAGTTTACACAGGGTATTGAGTATTCTTTCACTCCGCTGGTACACCTGAATATTTTCTATGGGCAGTATTACTATAGTGGCAAGTACGCAAACTCTTCGGTATCTTTTTTCGGGGTATCAATAGCCAAGTTTTTGAAACCCTCAAAAGCAAGGGGAATAATACCCACAAAGCAAAAAGCCTTATAACATAATCCGGTATCAGGCTGAGGAAAACAACTGAGCAATGATGGTTGGAACCTCCAACTAAACATCAACCATCGGCATGGATATATACCGCCCCATTGGGGCTAATGATAGAATCTCACGTTACCGTGGGATTCACCCACAGCTATTAATATTATAGCCTTTCAGGCTTATGCATACCGACTTTTGATGTGTATCAGGAATAAATGTTATAAATTAGTCAACCAATCAACTAACAAACCAATCAACTAATCAACCTATCCGTCGCCGGCCGGAGCTTTTTTATTAACAGCCATAGAATTAACGATGGATGTAGCGAAGTAGGGAACAAATCAACCAGTCTACCAATCAACCAGTCAACTAACCAACTAATTCCCAATCCCCAATTCCCAAATGCGGATAGAAACAGAATTTTTTATAAATTCGCACCAAAAATCAGGGATAGTGCAGACACCATTTGGCAAAGAGGCTTATTTATACTGGTATGAAATCATGCTTTTGTTGCGCCGTTTTGAAGAAAAGGCGGGGCAATTATATGGTATGCAGAAGATAAGGGGGTTTTGTCATCTGTACATAGGACAGGAGGCAGTAGCTGCCGGCATTATGACAGCTACCCGCGAAGACGACAATATGATCACTGCTTACAGGGATCATGGGTTGGCTATTGCCAAAGGCATATCTGCCAAGGAGTGTATGGCTGAACTGTATGGCAAGGCTACCGGTTGCACCAAGGGCAAGGGGGGCAGTATGCACTTTTTCTCAAAGGAGAAGCGGTTTTTTGGGGGTCATGGTATTGTGGGTGGCCAGATAGGTCTGGGAGCGGGTATCGCATTTGCTGAGCAGTACAATGGTACCGACAGGGCTACGATCTGTATGTTTGGCGATGGTGCTGCGCGCCAGGGTTTGCTGCACGAGGCGTTCAATATGGCAGTGCTGTGGAAACTGCCCGTAGTGTTTATCTGTGAGAATAACTTTTACGCCATGGGTACCTCGGTAGAGCGTACATCTAAGGTGCTGGATATTTACCGCATAGCTGATGCATTCGATATGCCCGGCGATAGTGTGGATGGTATGAGCTGTGAGGAGGTACATAAGGGTATTGAGCGTGCTGTGCGCAGGGCGCGTGAGGGTGGCGGTCCTACATTTCTGGAAATTCGCACCTACCGCTACAAAGGCCACTCTATGAGTGACCCGGCTAAGTACCGCACCAAGGAGGAGGTAGAAGAATTTAAAGAGAAAGACCCGATAGATCATGTGCTGCGTGTGCTGAAAGAAAACAAGTGGGCAACTGATGAGGAGATAGAAATGATCAATAACAAAGTGAAGCTGGAGGTGGACGAGAGTGTGAAGTTTGCAGAGGAAAGCCCTTGGCCTGATGACAGCGAATTGTACGGCGATATTTATGCCGACAAGGATTATCCGTTTATTACGGATTAGAAACCCCAAACCCCTAAAGGGGCTTACTCATGCGGCGTGCATGCGGGAAGTGAAAAGGGTAAATAGTAAGTGAAAAAAAAGCAGATTATATAACAAGGCACTGAGCAATCCCCGGCTGGTGCTGAAAACAAAAAAGGTCCGCGCAGGCGGAAAGGGGGGTAAAAAAAGATTATGGCAAATTCAGCAAGAACCCAACCCGGAGTAGACAGGCCAACTTCCTCATCTTCAGAACCGGAAATTAACCCGCTAGATAAGGTTACAGTATTTTATGAGGCCAACAAAAAGATGATCAGCACAGTTACTACCGTTGTGCTGGTAGTAGTAATGGGCTATTTCGCATACACTAAGCTGTATAAAGGCCCTGCCGAAGAGAAAGCCTCCGCAGCGCTGTCTATACCACAAAACTACTTTGCCGCAGACTCGCTGAATATGGCGCTGAACGGTGATGGTAAAAACCCCGGCTTCATCAAGATAGCTAAGAAATACTCAGGTACTGCAGCCGGTAATCTGGCGCACTACTACGAGGGTCTGTGCTACCTGAAAATGGGCGACTATAAAAACGCAGTGAAAGAACTGGGTGACTTTGACGGCAAGGGCACATCTTTGGGCAGCATGGCACAGGGTGCTCTGGGTCAGGCACTGATGGAGAGCGGCGACAATGCCAAAGCTATTGAGGCTTTCAAAAAAGCTACTGCCGATGCCGGTGATGAAATGGTAACGCCAATGTTCCTGTACCAGCTGGGTCTGGCTTACGAAGCATCTAACAATGCCGCTGAAGCCAAGAACGCTTTCAAAAGGATCCGCGAAGAATTCCCTAAGAGCGCACAGGCCAGGGAAATTGAAAAAGACCTTGCCCGCCTTGGTGAGCTGAACTAATAATTGATTGCCTTTTATTGCATTCCCCTTTTTACCTTTATGGCAAAAAGGGGAATGTTGTTTTATGGCACAGTCTAAGGATAGTTTTAGTTTGCTGGATACGCACCAATTGGAAGATATGAAATCGCCACGGGTGGCAATAGTGCATACTGAGTGGAATGAGCAGATAGTAGGCGAACTGCTGAGTGGCTGTGAGCATATCATCAATAAATTCAGCGGCGAGGTTGTAGAAAAGCTGGCAGTGCCGGGTTGTTTTGAGCTGTCGTTTGCCTGCAGGCAATTGTGGGAGCATTACGCCGGCAAAGAACAGCGCCCCGAGGCCATCATATCATTTGGCGCAGTGATACGCGGTGGCACTCCCCATTTCGATTATGTATGCAAGGCAGTAACCGAGGGTATTCTGCAACTAAACCTGATGCTGCCCATACCGGTGATATTTGGCGTCCTCACCCTCGACAACGAAGCCCAGGCATGGGAGCGCCTTGGCGGCCCACACGGGCACAAAGGCGAGGAAGCAGCGATTACAGCGCTGAAGATGATAAAAATCGGCAGGAGCAGGTAGGTGAAGGAGGTTGCTAAGGAGCCATGTACACCTTCTTACCATCCATCATAAAGTAGGGTGGCTCAAAGCCAGGCATGGATGTGGCGCGTATGGTGCGTTCTATTTTTTCCTTATCCCAGGCGAGGTCTATTATTTTCAGGTCGGCCATTTCGTTTTTGTAATGGAGGCTGGTGCCGTGTTCTTTTTCAAGCTGTTGCTGGGGTGTGGCTGTATAGTCACCTATGATAACTTTTTCCAGCGTTGTTTTAAACAGGCTCACTGATGACCGCAACGTAAGCTGGTACAGATCATCTACCCAGCAGTTCTCCGGTATCGGAAAGCGATCCTGAAAAAGTATATCGCCGTGGTCTATTCGGCTGTCGATCTTATGGATGGTGGCCCCGAATTCTTTTTTGCCCTCAAGTATTGCGAAGGTAAACTGGTTGGCACCACGGTATTCGGGCAGGGGAGCCATGTGCAGGTTCACAGCCAGTTCACGTGCTTTGCTTATATGCCCGGGTTTCAGAATTTCATGGTATTGTACAGAGTAAAGAATGTCGCACTTGGGTAATTCTGACAGGCTTTTGAGTACAGGAATATTGTGGGCTTCGGCCAATTGTGTCAGGTCATTGCCATCACCAAATTCTTTCCGCAGGCGGGTGAGCAAGCCCACTATCTCGATACCCAGATGCGATTGGTGCTCCAGCAGGTAAGAAAAGCATTGATAACCAACAGGCTTGGAACCGAGAAAAACCAGTTTTTTGAGTGGCATATGATCGTTCAAATTTAATGAAAATGCCGATACTGCTGTTAGCTTTATACTGGCCACAGAAAATGAACGTCTATTTTTAAAGCGGGGGTAATTGTCTAATTTAGAAGCCGTAATGGCACAACGCAAGATATTGATACTCACAAACCGGGTACCGTATCCGCTAAAGGATGGCGGTAATCTGGCTATGAATGCAATGGTGATGGGGTATCAGAGGGCTGGCTGGCAGGTGTATCTGTTGTCTATGAACACCTCGAGGCACTATATTAAACATGATCAGCTACGGCAGTTGTTTACCGGCCTGTATGCGTTTGAGTGGGTGGATGTAAACAACGAACTGAAGGTGAAAGATGTAGTCTCCAATTTTCTGTTCAGCTGTGAGCCCGAACATGCAAGGCGGTTTTACCATAATGGCTTTAAGCAAAAGCTGAAGGAGGTACTGCAGTCTTTTCAGCCGGATGTGGTGCAGGTGGAGAGTGTTTATCTATCCACGTACCTGCCGGAGATCAAACAGCTGACACATGCCGTAACGGTACTGCGGATACACAACATTGAATATCAGATCTGGCAGGGGCTATACAAGAAGACAAGCAGCAGGCTCAAGAAGGTATATTTTAGAAGCCTCACCAAGCGGATACGTGATTTTGAAAGGGCGGCGTGGAAGACATACGATTTGCTACTGCCTATCACTGAGAAAGATGCCTACCTGGTAGAGCGGCTGGAAGAAATTAACGAACTGGTTATTGCTCCTTTTGGTATAGATACCGGTAAGATAAAACAAACTACCGGGGCAGAGCGCTGGGTTGGGTACCACATTGGTGCCATGGACTGGATTGCAAACCGGGACGGTGTCAGGTGGTTTGTTACTGAAGCCTGGCCGAAGGTGCGGAAAGCCGTACCCGATTTTGAATTCTATTTTGCCGGTAGAAATATGCCCGACGATTTCAAGCAGATAAACATTAAGGGTGTACACTGCATGAACGAAGTGCCCAGTGCAGATGATTTTATTGCAGACAAGAAAATACTGATAGTGCCGCTGTGGTCGGGTGGGGGAATAAGGGTGAAAATACTGGAAGCAATGGCCGCGGGCAAAATAGTGATTACGACACCTGTGGGCATAAAAGGTATAGAAGCCACTGCCGGGGAACACTACCTACTGGCGCGTAAACCTGAAGACTTTGCCAAATCGGTGAAGTGGTGTTTTGAAAACAGGGATGCCGCAGAACGGATGACACAAGCTGCTCAGCAGCTTATAGCAGAGAAGTACGAAAATAATAAAGTGATTGCCTCAGTTACTGAAAAACTGGAGTTGCTGTTATCCGGCCATATATTAGGACGGAGCCGGGGAGAAGAGCGGTAAATATTGTTATTAAGCACTATGGAGTCGTACGAGGTTTTTACGATTATTGTTTGTCTGGCAGCGGCCTGCTCGTTTCTCAATTATCGTTTCCTGAAATGGACACCCACTATTGGGATAACATTTTTGTCGCTGGTGTTTTCTCTTCTGCTGGTACTTACCAGCGACCTGCTGCCCGCATATTCCAAAGGCTTCATTTCTATAATCAGGTCGGTAGATTTTAATACCCTGCTGATGAAGGGAATGCTGGGCTTTCTCTTGTTTGCAGGTGCAGTGCATATAGATGCCGATACTCTTAGAATGCAAAGGTGGCCGATTGTAGTTCTGTCTACAATCGGGACATTTATTTCTACGGCAGTGGTTGGCGGCATACTGTATTTTCTGTCTGGGATGTTGCAGATGCAGATCGCATTGATACATTGTTTCCTTTTTGCGTCACTGATCTCCCCCACAGACCCCATAGCAGTACTGGCAATTCTAAAAAAAGCCGGTATCTCAAAACCGCTGGAAATAAAAATCGCGGGCGAGTCGCTTTTTAACGATGGTGTAGCTGTGGTAGTTTTTATAACGTTGCTTGAGATGGCAGGAAACGGTACAGCAACATTTAGTATTGGCAATGCAGTAACACTTTTCCTCAAAGAGGCTGTAGGTGGGCTGGCTTTCGGGCTTTTACTGGGTTATCTGGGCAGGTTGCTGCTGAGAGCCATTGACAGTTATGAAACAGAAGTGCTAATTACCATTGGCATTGTGATGGGCGGCTATATGCTTGCCAACAAAATGGGTGTTTCAGGCCCGCTGGCTATGGTGGTAGCGGGTATAGTTACCGGGCAGCACCGCGGCATCAGTTCTAAAACGTAATTGTATCAATTCTGGAGCCTGATAGATGAGCTGCTGAATGCTGTGCTGTTTCTACTCATTGGATTTGAGATGCTGGTAGTTCATGCAACGGGTACAACAGTGATATTGGGTGTACTACTGATTTTTGTTGTATTATTTGCGCGGTGGGTTTCTGTGCTGCTGCCAATTTCTGTGTTGCGCATGTGGATGCAGTTTGATAGAAATGCTGCAGCTATACTCACCTGGGGTGGTCTACGTGGAGGTTTGTCCATAGCAATGGCACTTTCTTTGCCAGCTGGCATGCACCACGATGAGTTTGTGGCTGTTACTTACATAGTTGTATTGTTTTCTATTCTGGTGCAGGGGGCGAGTGTGGGGAGGCTGTATAAGAGATTGAGTGGATGATTTGTGAATTCGAGATACAAATCAAGTTGGGTGGGATATTTTTGCTGGTATTGGGATACCACCAGTAGAAGAGTCTTGCACCATATGGGGCGGAATCGTGGGTTGTGTACAGCGCGAGCGTACTTTTCTTTTGCGTCGCCAAAAGAAAAGTACCAAAAGAAAACGCGATTTTTTCCAAAAGCTCCGCTGGAAAAAAAAGCTATACGCTGTTATGTGGCGCTGCGCAGCTTGCTATTGAGCGGTTTGGCGCTGGTTTTTCTGCCTATGTCGTTCTTTGATTTAGCGCCATGAAGGATATGAAGGAAATTTCAGGGATTCAGCTTTTTGGGGCAACATCTACGGCATAAAAAAGGCGCCATCAAGCCATCGGCGGTGGTTGTCGATTTGGCTAAAAGATACAACGGTTTTTAGCAGCATAAACAAACAAGAGAGAAATGCTGGTAGCGGTTTTTGTCTTACCAGGCAAAAAAACAAAAACGTCGGTAGACTACCATTTTCAATAGGGCAATCTATCCCTGAAGCGGCTATACACAAATGTGCTGGCCAGCGCACAAACAAACAGAAGGAACATAACAGATATTCTTTTGCCAATAAGGGCATTGCCCGGCCCTTTAATAAACACTCATTGGTATTGTTCGTAATATTGGAATGGTGTTTTGTTAGCGACGATTTCATCGGGCAGGTTAATAGACCATGCTAATGTCTGTATAAAGGACGGAAACAGAAGCATCAAAAAAATAGGTTGTACCTTTGCGCCTCAATTAAGGTCTTAACTGCATAGGTTACAGATCTAAGTATATTAATATGTTAGATACTATAGAATCAGCTTTAGAGGAGCTAAAGAAAGGTAAACTGCTCATAGTGGTGGATGATGAAGACAGGGAAAATGAAGGAGACTTTATCACTGCTGCAAGAAATGTTACGCCTGAAATAATCAATTTCATGTCGAAGCACGGCCGTGGGCTAATCTGTGCGCCGCTGACAGAAACCAGGTGCAATGAACTGAACCTGAACCTAATGGTGGAGAACAATACCGTGCTGCACCAGACCCAGTTTACGGTTTCCGTAGACTTAAAGGGTCATGGGTGCACAACGGGTATATCGGCGCAGGACAGGGCCAAGACTGTACAGGCATTGATAGATACTAATACTACTCCCGAAGACCTGGGCAGGCCAGGCCATATTTTTCCGCTCAGGGCCAAGGATGATGGGGTGCTGCGAAGGTCGGGGCATACTGAGGCTACAGTAGACCTGGCAAGGTTGGCTGGTTTTGAACCGGCAGGGGTACTGGTGGAGATCATGAATGATGACGGCACGATGGCTCGACTGCCACAGCTGCTGGAAATTGCGAAGAAGTTCGACCTGAAGATCATATCTATCAAGGACCTGATCAGCTACAGGCTCAATACCGAAACACTGATTAAGGAAGAAGTGCGAGTGCATATGCCCACCAAGTATGGGGATTTTGAGCTGGCTGCTTTCAGGCAGACAAATACCGGCGAAACACACCTGGCCCTCATAAAGGGAAAATGGGATAAGGACGAGCCGGTACTGGTGCGTGTGCACAGTTCGTGTTTTACAGGCGATATTCTGCACTCACTTCGGTGCGATTGCGGCGACCAGCTACAGGCGGCAATGCAGATGGTGGATGCTGCCGGCAAGGGCGTGGTGCTGTATATGAATCAGGAGGGCAGGGGAATAGGACTTTTTAATAAACTGAAGGCTTATAAACTGCAGGAAGAGGGTAAGGATACCGTCGATGCCAATCTGGCACTGGGTTTTAAAATGGATCAGCGTGACTATGGTATAGGAGCTCAGATACTGCGCCACCTGGGTGTGAAGAAAATGCGACTGATGACCAACAACCCTAAAAAACGTGCCGGTATAGTAGGTTATGGACTGGAGATTGTAGAGAATGTGCCGATAGAGATTGCTCCTAATGAACACAACGCATTTTACCTGCAGACCAAGCGGGATAAGATGGGCCATGAGATTTTGAAGTGATTAGTTGATTGGTTGAATAGTTGAATAGTTGAATGGTTGATTAGTTGAATGGTTGAATGGTTGAATGGTTGATTAGTTGATTAGTTGAATGGTTGATTGGTTGATTGGTTGATTGGTTGA
>OMJB01000143.1 GCA_900299255.1 Sphingobacteriales bacterium | reverse complement strand
CGTAAGTATCAATAGCCCATACCTGCACGTTTGGATTCTGTTCTTTCAGGTATTTGCCGGTGCCTACAATAGTGCCACCTGTACCTGCGGCAACCACCAGATGAGTTACTTTTCCCTCGGTCTGTTGCCAGATTTCAGGCCCCGTCTGCTCATAATGTGCCTGGCGGTTGGCCAGATTGTCATATTGGTTTACATACCAGCTGTTTGGTATCTCACGCTGCAGGCGCCGTGCTACCTGGTAGTAGCTGCGCGGGTCTTCGGGGTCAACATTAGTTGGGCACACAATCACTTCAGCGCCATGTGCTTTGAGGATATCCGCCTTTTCCTTGCTTTGCTTATCGGTAGTGGCAAAAATACATTTATAACCCTTGATGATGGCAGCCAGAGCCAGCCCCATGCCTGTATTGCCACTGGTGCCTTCTATGATTGTTCCCCCGGGTTTTATTTTTCCTTCTTTTTCGGCTACCTCGAGCATTTTTAATGCCATACGGTCTTTAATGCTGTTGCCGGGGTTGAATGTTTCCACTTTGGCGTACACTTTGCAAGGGAGGTCGGCTACTACTCTGTGGAGCCTTACCAATGGGGTGTTGCCTATTGTTTGGAGAATATTATCATATACGCGATCTGGCATAAAATATCTTATTTATCTGTTGGCGAAGGTAGAAATTATTTGGGGGAGTTACTGTTTCAAGTAGGTTAAATGTGAAATAGAATCAGTTAATTGACCCCAATAGGGATTTAGAGCGTATTAGTAATTGGAATAACCGGGAATTGACCTATGTTAGGGGCACTAGCGTGGTTGCCTGCGATACTCGGCGCAGTTCAAAAAATACCTATAATATTGCTTTTGAGGCAATGCAATCTACCACACCGAAGTTCGTTGATCCCAGTAATGTATCATTTGTTTGACACTGGGATTTACAGATTACCTAATTTGAACTAAGGGTATACTTTCTTCTCCCAGTTGTATTTGTACCTGGCTCCGTGATACTTGCCGTTGTAGTGCTGGCCTTTTCCGAAATGGTAACCGCGCAGGTCGTTGAGCTGGTAATTATTGTAATTGCAGGATGCTGTCATTATTGCTACAGCACACAGAAGCATGGCAAGTTTCTTTTTCATTATTGGTAGCGCCTAATTTGAATAAAGATAGAGAAAATATTAAAAACCGCAGTGCAAAATGGACAGTTTGGTTTTCAGTTGTAATTAATCGTCAAAATAAGGTTGCCAATAAGCGGTTTCGGTTCAAAATGCGCGTGCAAAGTGTTACTTTTGCACATTGAATTTTTATAATGTCCGACAACAACAGATACAATTTAAGAGGAGTAAGTGCTCAGAAAGAAGATGTGCACAGGGCTGTGGCCAAACTGGATAAAGGGTTGTTTCCCAATGCATTTTGTAAAATATACCCGGATTACTGGGGCAATGATCCGGATTACTGCAACCTGATGCATGCAGACGGTGCAGGGACGAAGTCTATTCTTGCCTATATGTACTGGAAAGAAACAGGTGACCTGAGCGTATGGAAGGGTATAGCTATAGACAGCATTGTAATGAACATAGATGATATGCTGTGCGTGGGCGCTACAGGGCCGTTTACGTATTCTTCTACTATTGGGAGAAACAAACATCTGGTTCCCGGTGAAGTGATTTCTGCTATTATCAACGGTACACAGGAGTATTTTGACCAGATGAGGGATTACGGCATAGAAAGCTACTTGCTGGGTGGCGAAACGGCTGATGTGGGGGATGTGGTACGGACGGTAATTGTAGATGGTACTATGGGGTGCCGGATGGAGCGCAGCAAGCTGGTGACAACAGAACAAATGAAAGATGGCGATGTGGTAGTCTCGCTGGCGAGCTACGGGCAGGCAACATATGAAGATGAGTATAACAGCGGCATGGGCAGCAACGGCCTGACCAGTGCCCGGCACGAAATGCTGAAAAAAGAATATGCTATCAAATACCCCGAAAGCGTAGACCCCAACCTACCTGATGCAGTTGTGTACAACGGAAAATACGGGCTTACTGATGCTACGGAAACGCCACTTAATGTGGGCAAAATGATACTGTCGCCAACACGCACTTATGCACCTGTGGTGTTGAAAATACTTAAAGAATACAGAAGCCTCATTCATGGCATTGTTCATTGCAGCGGTGGCGGGCAAAGCAAATGCCTGCATTACCTGCCAAAGGCACTCAGGGTAGTGAAAAACAATTTACTGCTGGTTCCGCCGTTATTTAACATGATACAGGAAGCAGCAGGTACTGACTGGAAGGAAATGTATCAGGTGTTTAACATGGGCCAGCGGCTGGAAATATTTACAGATAAAGAGACAGCAGCAGAAATAGTAGATATTTCCAAAAGTTTCAATATTGATGCACGAATAAGCGGATATGTGGAACAGGCAGACAGGAAAGAAGTAGTGATTGAAAGTGCGCATGGTACATTCAGCTACACTTAGAAAGTTTGCCACAAAAAATGCTGTAGTAAAGGAGAATATTGTCAAAATACACACACTTTATGAGCAGGATACCTTTTTTGACTTCACTGTTATTGGCTATAGCAATAACTGCGGTGGGGCAGGACAAAATCTATACAACAAGTGGCGGCACCATAGAGGCAAAAGTGCAGAGTATCATGCCATTAAAAGTGATTTACAAACGTTTTGACAATCAAGCCGGGCCTGAATATAATTTGCCTAAAAAAGAAATAATCAAGATTGTTTACCAGAATGGTACCACCGATGTGTTTAACCCACAATTGGATAGGTCAGACAGCAGGCATGGTAACACCAACGCCAAGAAGTACCAAACAAAATCTGATTTAGGCAACAATATTCTTACTTTTATTCCAGGTGCGTATACTTACGGATTGCTGGGGAATCTGAACGACCCGGGCGTAGGGATTTGTTATGAGCGCATTCTGGAAAAAAACGGGCATATCAGCGTTGTGCTGCCTGTGATGTATAACTTTACTTCTGACAAAGATTTTAGCTATTATTCGGTTTATAGCGGTTCATCTTATACAGGCGGGAAAAGCTACCATTCTGTATCATTTATCCCGGGAGTGAAATTTTATCCTGCTTCCAGCAAACAGAGAATCCGCTACGCGCTGGGCCTCTCTATATTTGCAACTTTCGGCAGTGAACCCTATTCGGCATATATCGACAACTATAGCATTAGCAGTTATTCTCTGCAGCCAGACTGGCACTATTCTCTTTATGGATTAATGATCTCCAACTCGCTTAATGCCTCTGTAACAAAGAACTTTTTTTTAGGGGTTGATGTAAATGCCGGAGTGCCGGTATCGGACAACAGGCGGGAAGGTGTGAACCCAATTGCTGTTGTTTTCAGCCCAATGCTACAGTTTGCTCTGAAAATCGGGGTGAGGTTCTAAATAAGCAAAGTACAGTTTCTGCAATTGTAAAGTCAATATTTAAACTAAAAATCAAACCTATGCAAATCAAAAATCTATTCCTGTCCGTTCTGGCATACTCGGTACCCGCCATTGTATCTGCACAGGATAAAATAGTGAAGCAAAATGGTGAAACGATAGAAGCCAAAATAAAAAGTGTGGGTACGAAAACCATTACTTATGTAAGGTTCGACAACCAATCGGGGCCTGAATATACAATAATCAAAAAAGATGTTGAGCGAATTAAGTATCAAAATGGCAGCGACGATGTTTTCGGGCTGGATGAACCTGTGAGGCGCCATCACAGAAGGCTTCAAAGTACTTCAAGCACGGATGCAGCATCTGATCCGAAAGAAAAATACGGCAGAAACCTGATTACTCTTGCTCCGCTGCAGTTTACCGATAATGGTCTTGGTCTGAGTCTGAGCTATCAGAGAGTGCTGGACAAATCCGGGATCATTGCATTTTACATGCCGGTTATTTCAACATTTGATTTCAATAGCCGCTACTTTGACAATGCCACACAAACCTACAAAAACGGTAATGCGGATATGATGATTTATGTTATGCCCGGCGTGGTACTTTATCCTACAGGGGCATTCGGGCATGTGCGCTATGGGATAGGGCCATCTCTGGTATATGCTACCGGAGAGAAGTCGTCTTACAACACAGCATACGGCGGATACACAGTAGTTAAGACAGAATCGCGCACGCAGCTGGGCATTGTGTTAAATAATTCACTGAATATAAATCCTACAACCCATATATATCTGGGCCTTGAAGTTGGGCTTGGGTTTACTTATATGAATCGGGTAAATGGAATAAACCAGACCTCTACCGGAATAGCACAGGGTGGATTCAAAGTGGGATACCGTTTTTAAAAGGAAACAAATTTTAGATAGTGTGCAGAGCCGGTTTGTAAAAGCCGGCTCCGTTTTTTTGTGGCTATACCTATCTTTGTGTGTAAACAGAACAGTACGGAATGAGAAGGAGGTTTATACTGCTGCCCACACTGCTTTTGATATTCCAGTCTGCTATAGCCCAGAATGAACTGGCCAGGCAAGGCCTCAAAGGCAAAGTGAAAATGCTCACCAACTGCCAATGCCCCGTGAGGAAAGATGGTACAGCCGATACGTCAGGGTGCATTACCTATCAATTCAAATTCAGCGAAACGGGAGGCCAGACAGAAGATAATGACTATTCGGGCGGGAACCTGTACAATGGGTTTGGCAGGCTGAACCACAAAAGGGTTTATACATACAGCGCAGGCAGGCAAACCGGGGCAGAAGAGTATCTGCCTTCAGGAAAACTCTGCCAGTGGGTAGGTTATGTTTATGATGATAAAGGCCATCGTACAGAAAGGAACAATTATGCGCCTGACGGCAGCCTCTGGTACAGGTCAACTTTTAGTTATGATGCCAGAGGGCAAAGAACAGAATGCACCAAGTATAACAGCGATGGGGGAAATGCTGGAGCATTTCAGTTATTCATACGACGACAAAGGCAATCAGGTTGTGGAGCAGCATATTACGCTCCGCAGTAAAAATAAATCCGGAGGAAAAAATACCAGAACTGTTGAACAGACAACAGACAGGGCATTGAACTATGTAAAAACGTGGCGATACGATGATAGCGGAAAGGTAATTAGTGAGATGGACAATGTGGGCGGCATCCCTGTTCCGTTTGAAACCTTTTACAAATACGATGCATTTGACTCAGTAGGCAATTGGTTGTTGAGAGAGGATATAGAAAATGGCAAAATTGTGAGCACGACCACCCGGATCATTGAATACTACAATTAATCAGGTTTAAATTGTGATTACCTTTGTGATACCGGATTTTTTCTGCACAATACGTTAAGTTGTTTATGCCAAGTAAGAGTACATTTTTGCCCAAAATCAGCAAGGAAGAAATAAATAAAGCAAGAGCCTCAGACGACGATAATGAGTTGTACGACCTGCTTACACAACCCCTGCATGCGGAGTTGTACAAAAACCAGTCTTTTGATTTTATGGACGGCCTTTCGGAGGGGCAACAATTACTATTGGCGTATGACTACGCAAGGATGCAGGTGCTGCAGGGCGGGTTCATTCAGTTTATTGAAAATGGCTACATAGGGCTATTGCCGGGGATGATAGAGCAATTGTATATGATTGGTGCAAATGATATGGCAAAAGTGATGGACGATGTGCTGAAGGTTTATGTGCTCAACAGGGAACTGCTGAGTAAGCCATCAACTGTACAGGAATTTGCAAAGCTGTATGATGAACTAAAAGAGTTTGAAGAGATAGACGCGAGATTTGAAAAATACAATGCTCATGCAACCCTACTCATGCTGGATTATGCTGTAAACCACCTGGATGATTTTATAACCACCTGATCAAATAAATGAAGGTAGTTGGTATTTACAAACCAAGCCGCTGCCGCAAAGCCTGTGGGACTTCAATTCCTTTTGTTATCATGCTTTTTGCGTGATCCTTAGCTTTTTCAGGCTGGTTGGTATCCAGGTACAATAGCAATAGATTGGTGTTGGCTATTTTATTGGCAACGTCTGTTTTAATGTAGGTTACCAGATAATTTATTGCCGCCGGGAAATCTTTCTTTTCCATTGCCACACGTGCGAGGTAGAAATCACACTCATAGTATCCGGAGGTGTTTTTTTCTGTAAGCAGGTATTTCTCTGACTGCATTACGGAATCCTGTTTCTGAAGCATGACACCATAGTAGTAGTTCAAGTATTTTTCTTTTGGATTGAGCGCATATGCTTTGCGAAATAACCTGAAAGACTGCTGGTTGTCTTCCAGCCTTGCGGCGAGCATCATATTTGCGTAAGCTGAATTAGGTGACGTTTCAGAAGCTGCAGTCCAGAATGTAACAGGGTCAGAAAAGTTTTTCTGATGTGCCATGTTAAGCCCCGCAAGAAAAAGAACTACAACCATAGCAACCAGGAATAAGTTTTTTTCGGTGAGTTTATTGTTGAACAGAGAAGATTGAGAGAGCAGAATCAGTATGCCAATAACCGGCAGATATAATCTATGCTCAAAAGACTGTTCATTCAGGTTGTTGGGTACCAGTAACACAGGGAAGAGAAAAAGCAAAAATATAGCTGCGCCGCCCAAAGCTGTTTTGATATTCCTGGCGCTGTTCAGGTAAATAATCACCACCGTAATCAGCAGAGCGGCAATGCCAAAATAATATACGGTGTCCTGCTGAGTGGGGAATACGCTCAGGTTGAAGGGTAAAAACACCTTGCCGAGGTACTGAATAATAAGCGGTAGGCGGGGTATGAAATCGTGTGCTACCTGCGCCGGTGAAATGTTGGTTTTAATGGTAGCACTTGCTCTTGTGAGATACCAAGCAAGAAAACAGGCAATCCAGGTGCTGTATTGTATTATACTGTTTCGGGATTTCCAGTTTTTCTTCAGAATAAGTACCAGAACCACAAACGCTGCCGGGGTTGCAAAAACCGCAGTTTCTTTGGTGAAAAAGGCAAGCAATAAAAATAAAGCTGACAACAGGAGGTGCTTTAATTTATCTGTTTCCGAATAGTCAATTGAATGTAGAAAGAACGATAAAATAAAGATAGCGAGCAGTGTGTCATTTCTGCCCGGAATCCATGCTACTGCCTGCGAAAGTACCGGATGGACAGCGAAAAGTAAGCACAGAATAAAGGAGGTGAGTTCTTTTATTCCCAGCTTTCCAAAAAATCTGTACAAGAGCAGTACTGACCCCATGTGCAGCAGTACATTGATGATGTGGTAGCTTACAATATTCTGGCCATGATCGGACGCCAGATAATTTAAGATCATTGAATCCAGAAAGAGCGGGCGGTAATAAGGATCTTTTACGGCATCAAATAAGCCGCGGTGAAACGAAGTAATCAGATTGGACAGATTTTCATTGTATTCGTGGAATTCCCTGATGAAAATAATATCATCCAATTCAGTAAGCCCGAAGGAAAATGAAGGGAAGTACACGACAATAACTGCAATGGCCAGCAGAATCATGGGTGCAGGAACTTTGTAGCCTGCCGCCGGGCTAAGCGGAACTTCTGCCGGTTTGTTTTTGCTGGTCTGCGGTATGTTCGGTTTGTTTTTGCTCACGATTTCGTTTGTAAATTTCTTTGTTTAAAATGTGTGACCAAATATAAAATTATTCTCCTAGATAGGAGCTAATTTATTGCAGGTGTTTACGGCTGGATGTTAATGCAGAGGCTCATTTATTCTGTTAGACAAAACTTTTATTATCTTTGGCTAACATGGACATAACTCATCTGTTTTTATATTTATTGGGTTGTATTGTACTGATTGGTTTTTTTGCTGGAACTGAGATTGCTTTTATTTCTGCCAATAAGTTGAACGTGGAGTTGAGGAAAAAGCAAGGCAAACTGTCGGGCAAAATCCTCTCCCGGTTCATGGAGAATCCGTCTGAGTTTATAGGAACGGCACTGGTAGGTGTAAATGTGCTTCTTGTTGTTTACGGTCTGTTGTCTTCAGAAATCACAACCAAACTTCTGTCCTATTACTACCTGGGGATATCTGAATACACCAAGCTGTTTGTTGATACACTGCTGGCAACTTTCGTTATTCTGATTTTTGCCGAGTTTCTGCCGAAAGCGGTGTTCAGGTATAAGGCGGAGACTGTTTTGTCATTATTCAGTGTGCCAATGCTGGTGATGTACTACATTTTCTTCCCTATTGCGAAAGTGTTTGTCACCATATCAGAGTTTATTCTGAAATACCTGTTCAATGTAAGGATCAAGGAGAATAAGCAGGTTTTTAACAGGGTGGATCTGGAAATGCTGGTAAAGCAGAGTTCTCATGGCAGCGAAAGCGAGAGTAGTGAAGTAAATGCTGAATTGTTTGAGAATGCACTGTATCTGGTAAATGTACGTGTGAGGAAGTGCATGGTGCCCCGTAATGAAATTGAGGGAATTGACATCAGTACGTCGATAGAGGAAACAAGGAAAAAATTCATAGAAACCAAGTTGTCAAAAGTTATTGTTTACGATGACAACATCGATAATATAGTAGGCTACATTCATCATTTGGATCTTAATCGCCGTCCGGCGGCTATCAGTGACATACTGCATACTATAACACCTGTGCCAGAGGCAATGAGTGCAGTAGATCTGATGAACAGATTTACGAAAGAGCGTAAAAGTATAGCCTGGGTGATTGATGAATTCGGTGGAACGGCAGGGATTGTAACAATGGAAGATGTGCTTGAAGAAATATTCGGCGATATCAACGACGAATATGATGAGCAGGAGCATGTAGACAAGCAAATTTCTGAGAACGAATATATTTTTTCAGGCAGGCTGGAGCTGGATTATCTCAACGAAAAATATCGTTTTGATTTCCCTACAGACGACTCTGAGACATTGTCTGGTTATATTATCACCCGACACGAAACAATACCAAAGATCAAGGAGAGAATCATTATTGATAATTATGAATTTGATATTTTGCTGGTCACCGATACCCGTATCGAGACAGTAAAGCTGAAAGTTCTTAAATAGTGGTTTGCAGTATCAATAATCTTATTTAAAACAATCTCAATCGAAAACCTATGCCAGTACAACGTGCATTTAACCTCAACAAGTGGATAGAAGAAAACCGTCATCTGCTCAAGCCGCCGGTAGGCAACCAGTCTGTTTACAAAGAATCGGGAGATTTTATTGTTATGGTTGTAGGTGGGCCCAACAGCCGTAAGGATTTTCACTATAACGAAGGTGAAGAGCTTTTTTACCAGTTGGAAGGAGATGTTAACGTAAGGATACAGGAAGACGGAAAGATTGTTGATATCCCCATCAAACAAGGAGATATGTTTCTGCTGCCGGGGCGTACCCCACACTCCCCGCAAAGAGGTGCAGGCACTGTTGGGCTTGTCATTGAATTAAAGCGAAAAACAGAAGAGATGGACGGTTTTATGTGGTTTTGTGAAAAATGTGATGAGAAGCTGTATGAAGAGTTTGTAAACGTGACGGATATTGTATCACAGCTTCCGCCGCTTATGAACCGTTTTTATTCTGATGAATCGAAGCGCACCTGCAAGAAGTGCGGAACTGTAATGGAGCCGCCTAAGAGTCTATAAGCAGCTTCTCTACTTTTTCATTCCCGGGAATTTCATGTTCAAACCTTTCAGCGTTTGTTGAATGGTCTTTGCAACAAGGTATGACTTATACCAATTTTGGTCGGCTGGGATGATATGCCATGCCGGTTCGTTACATGCTTCAAAAGCTTCTTCATAGTATTGCATATACCTAGCCCATAGTTTCGATTCATTGAAATCATTGGGGCTGTACTTCCACATTTTGTGGGGCAGGCTTAACCTTTCTTCCAGCCGTTTCAGTTGTTCTTCATGAGAAACATGCAGGTAGAACTTCAGTATGGTAGTATTGTTGTGTTCAGTGAGCAGGCGTTCAAAATCGTTTATAGCCTTCATTCTTTTTTTTGCGGTGGCATCGTCAGTGATGCCGTGTACCCGTGTAACCAGAATGTCTTCGTAATACGACCTGTTGAAGATGTGTATCATTCCCTTTGGCGGTGCCTGGGTGTGTACTCTCCATATAAAATCATGCGACAGTTCAACCGCTGTTGGTTCTTTAAACGAAAGCACATTAACGCCCTGTGGGTTCATACTAGTAAATACATCGCGCGTGAGACCATCCTTACCACTGGCATCCATGCCTTGTATCACTACCAGTAAGCTGTGTTTGTTCTCTGCATAAAGCAGATTTTGCAGATCGTCAAGGTCTGCCAGTATCGATGCCAGTTGTTTCTTTGTCTTTTCTTTTGAGATAGACTTGGGCGCTTTGGTGTCAATATCTTTCAGTTTCGTTTTCATTGAACAAAATCAAGAATCATTGAGGTTAATTAAGGATTTGCCGGTTTCATTATCTGTCTGAATGCCTTAATGAAAATTGCTCCCAGATTTTTATAGGGTGGCACATAATCGTCAAATTTTTCCATCACATCCGGCCGGTTTTTGAACTGGTTTTCCAGCTCTCTCCACATTGTGATCCAGTTGATATCGGCACCTTCCAACAGCTTTTCATTCATAGCCTTAATCATGGGTTCATTCACCGCACGTACTCCTGTTTGTTTAGAGGAAATAATGTGTGCATTCGGTGCGTGATCAAGTACCAGGGCCAGATTGTGATAGCCACCGCATGATCCCAGTATCACGATCCTTACGTCAGGAGTAAGTTTGTTGAGTGTAACAGGCAGATGATAGCTATGTCCCCTGTGTATCATAATGGTCGGATGTATTCCGCTGTCATTGAGGAATTTAGTGAGCCTTTCCTGAGCATCTTCATCCTCGGGTTCCTTCAGTGGCAAGTTAGCGTAGATTACTACTTTCTTACCCGTAGTTGATGCAATTTCTGTCCAGTATTGTTGGTTGGTCACTTTCCAGTTCTTATCCTTTCTGAATGTTTCCAGATAGCTATCGTAAGAGTCCTGCCCATCTTTGTCTCCGTAGAAGAAAACCTGCTGATAAACAATGTTTGAATCATTTACGAGGTAGTTGAAGGGTACTTTGTTGATAGGAGGTAATTTCAGCCTGGCTGATGCAACAGCAGCGCCGGTATCTACCCCCGATATTCTGTTGCCCTGAAAAAGCATAGCAAGCAGGCTGTATACAATCATTCCTTTTTTGTTTCGCTCTTTGTAAGACAGTTCGTAGTTTTCTTTTACTTTTTTCTCCAGATAGCTCGCCAGTGCAGTATCCCTTATACTGCCAAATGCATCTGCAACATCAACTGCGTCTTCCAGAGCGTCGACGTTACCATGGCCCAGATCGCTGATGAAGTTTTCCATTACAGTAGTGCGCATGGTGTCGTCCATTGTTGCCAGAAAATCAGAGAGCGTGTTATACCCTGCACACATCCGGATGAAAGTGCGGAAATGATCATCATTCAGTGAATCAAGAAGCTGATCACCTTTCATAGGAGCCATGCGCTGCAGCATCCGTTTAAAGGTGCCGAGAAAACTGCTGGTGTATATTTCATCCTGCCCGTAAACCATCAGGTAGAACAAAGAGGTGGCCGGCAGACTGTCTATACACTTAAACCGCACATCGTCTTTCGCTTCATGCAGGTCATTGAGCTGCCGCACATAGCCGTTGAGTGCCCTGTACTGAAGTTCTGATATGTAAGTCTTCCGCACCAGCGAATCGTCTTCTATTTTTATGCGCACCAGATTGCGGAAGTAGCTGTCTGGGTTGGATGCAATGTTGTCTATCTCCTCTACTGTTTTGCGACCGTAGTATATGTCGCTCAGAAAAGGAAAAGCTTTTGGGGGCGCTTTTGAGTAAGTGGTTATTTTCACAATAGCCTCAACCAGCGGATCCTTAGTTTTATATACTGCATCCTTCAGCAGTGGGTTGGTAGAGTAGGCATAATTGAAAATCAGTTCGGGAGACAACCGGGCAGATTCTTTAATGATTGTACCAGCAAAGGTGTCTTTGGCAAACTCAGGCAGCCTTTTAATCATCATCAGCGGGAAAGCCTTACCCAGTGTGGTGTAGATGAATGCGCGTACGTCAGGGTGATTGTCCATTAGTACCAGCCCGTTGTCCAGGGAATAGATATTGGCGTTGGCTTTGGTAAAATCCATCAGTTTATCCTCATTTGCGGCTCTGAGCATCCCACACATGTTGGATATGAGTGAGTCGTAGTAGGGTGGGGAGGGCCGTGAATCATTGTTGTAGTGCCGCATCAATTCCCACAGAGCCCTGAGCGAACGAATCCGGTGCTGATTGTCCATCACATTGTCCCGGCCCTTTGCAGGCATGTTCTCAATCATTATCTGCATGGAGTCTACTTTTCTGAGCAACCCAATTGTCAGCAAGGAAGTGTATGTGCTGTCTTTCCTCCAGCGGATTATCCTGTCGTTTCGGCCATCAGCCAGATCTGCTTTTCTTTGTTCGTTGTCAATTTTATCGTGCCAGAGCGCTCTGCTCATTGGTACGGGCTGCAACAATGTGTCGCCCCTGTATGGATTTGGCTTTGTGGTATCTTTTTTCTTATAAGGGTTTACATGTGGCGGTGGTGGTGGTTTGAGTACGCGCACCGGAGCAGGGGGGGGCTGCACCTGTGCAAGGGCGGTGCCTGTAAACAGCAAAACAGATAATAATGCCAATAAAATAGACTGTACTGTACTTTTCATAATGGAGCACCTAATGGTATAAACCACGAATCCTGAAAATTATTTCATTCAAAAATAGGATAAGAAGCCGGATGTAGCATTGCCGGCGAAATAAGTTGTGTTTTTGTTATAAAATATAAAAGGCTGCTGTTGAATTTTATTATGTCAGCATCCCAAAGTATGTTTGCCATCATTTAAATTGTAGTATTGTAGATATGGAATGGCTTACGAATCCAGAAACCTGCATTTCTCTCATCACACTTACTGTACTTGAAATAGTACTTGGGATTGATAATATCGTATTTATATCAATACTTACTGGCAAGCTACCTGTTGAAAAACAGGAAAAAGCACGTAAAACAGGGCTTGCACTGGCAATGATTACCAGGATATTGCTTTTGCTTTCTATTAGCTGGGTAATGCGGCTTACTGGGGCGTTATTTAACCCCGGTGAATGGCTTGGTGTTCATAGCCCTGTTTTGCTGGAGAAAATGAGTATTTCTGGAAGAGACCTTATTTTAATCATTGGCGGACTGTTCCTGATTTACAAAAGCACATCTGAGATACATGAAAAACTGGAAGGTGATGAACATACCGGAAAGGAAGTAAAAGCACAGACGTTTGCATCAGTCATTTTCCAGATTCTGCTGCTGGACATTGTATTTTCGCTGGATTCCGTAATTACGGCTGTGGGTATGGCCAGCCAGGTGGGTGTAATGATAGCGGCAGTGGTTATTGCAGTGGGCATTATGTTTTTCGCATCTGGCTCGGTAAGCGATTTCGTGAACAAGCACCCCACAGTGAAAATGCTGGCACTTTCATTCCTGTTATTGATAGGTGTTTCACTGCTGGCAGAGGGTTTTGAAAGCGGCATTCCAAAAGGTTACATATACTTTGCCATGGCTTTTTCAGTGCTTGTGGAGATGCTGAACCTTAGGGCCAAGAAGAAGGCGAAAGGGTAGCGGCCAAATTTGGGTACTTGCACGGAGTTGTTTGTTTTTTAAAGTTTAATTTTGCATTTCGATCAATAAAGTTGTTTTATGAAAATGGATAAGGTTTTAAGTAAACTGGGCATAGGTAAAGTAAGTGAGGGTGCTTCAACCGGTACTAAATGGCTGAAAGCAGGTGGGGAAAAGATTGATTCTTTTTCTCCGGCTGACGGGAAGAAGATTGCATCAGTAACAGCTGTGACACGCAAGACGTATGACCAGGTGATTGAACAGGCTCAGAGTGCATTTGCAGAATGGCGTACATGGCCTGCTCCTAAACGCGGTGAGATAGTAAGGCAGATAGGGGATAACCTGAGGAAATATAAGGAGCCGCTTGGAAAGCTGGTTTCGTATGAAATGGGTAAAAGCCTGCAGGAAGGCTATGGCGAGGTACAGGAGATGATAGATATCTGTGACCTGGCTGTGGGCATGAGCCGCCAGTTGTATGGGCTTACTATGCACAGTGAGCGGCCACGGCATCGTATGTACGAGCAATGGCATCCGCTGGGTGTAGTTGGCATTATCAGCGCATTCAATTTTCCGGTGGCAGTATGGAGCTGGAACAGTATGATAGCATTTATCTGCGGTGATACATGTGTGTGGAAGCCATCTGAAAAGACTCCGTTATCTGCGATAGCATGCCAGAATATTATTGCAGAAGTATTCAAAGCAAATAATGTGCCTGAGGGGGTATGCGGATTGGTAGTTGGTGGCCGTGATTGCGGTGAGTGGATGAGTAATGATAACAGAGTGCCGCTTGTATCTGCAACCGGCTCAACAAGAATGGGCAAAGCAGTGGGTGCCACTGTGGCTGCAAGGCTGGGTCGGTCTCTGCTGGAGCTGGGTGGCAATAATGCGATCATTATTTCTGAATATGCTGATCTGAATATTGCGCTGCGCGCAGCTATTTTTGGTGCTGTGGGTACTGCCGGCCAACGCTGTACTACTACGCGCAGGCTGATTATTCATGAAGCTGTTTATGACGCATTTAAAAAGAAATTGGTGGCTGCTTACAAGCAATTGGTCATAGGTAATCCGCTGGACGAGAAAAGCCATGTAGGTCCGTTGATAGATCAGGACGCAGTAGCTGCGTACCTGCATGCTATTAAAGAAGCGAAAAAGGCGGGAGGTAAGGAAATTGTAGCAGGTGGGGTGCTATCGGGCAAGGGCTATGAGAGTGGCTGCTATGTGAAGCCTTGTGTGTTTGAAGCACGGAATGAATGGCCTATTGTGCAGCACGAGACCTTTGCACCTATTTTGTATCTGATGAAGTACAGCAAACTGGATGAAGCAATAGCCATGCAGAATGCTGTTCCTCAGGGATTGTCTTCTTCTATCATGACATTGAATATGAGAGAGGCTGAGCAATACCTGGCTGCTATCGGCAGCGACTGCGGCATAGCCAATGTGAATATCGGTACAAGTGGTGCAGAGATTGGTGGTGCATTTGGTGGTGAGAAGGAAACCGGAGGTGGAAGAGAAAGCGGATCAGACAGTTGGAAAGCATACATGCGCCGCCAGACAAACACTATTAACTGGAGCGATCAGCTACCATTGGCACAAGGAATTAAATTTTCGGTATAGCCAGTAACAATGCTGGACAGGCTGAATTCGTGCATTTCCTGCGGGTAGTGTGTCTGATTCAGCTTGTGCTTAGACAGGCAAAGAAGTAAGGCAGCTGCGAAAGGGCAGGAAACAAAAAAAAGGATACATGAAGCATGTATCCTTTTTTACTATCGTTAATAGAAAACTTATGGTTTTGCAGTGTGGTGTATCTGCTTCTTTTCTTTGATACGTGCAGATTTACCTGAACGCTCACGCAGATAAAACAGTTTGGCACGGCGAACACGGCCAGCCTTGTTCAGCACGATGGATTCGATGTTTGGTGAAAACAGCGGGAACAAACGCTCAACGCCTACGCCATCAGACATTTTACGAACTGTAAAAGATGCAGTATACCCGCGTCCCTGACGTTTCAGAACGTCACCTTTGAACGACTGGATACGCTCTTTGTTGCCTTCAATAATTTTATAGTTAACCGTAATGTTGTCTCCTGCCTTAAACTGAGGAAATTCTTTCTTACCGGTAAGTTGCTCGTGTACAAAAGCTACAGCGTCCATTTTTATGATTTTTTCGGAATGCAAAGGTAAGGAAATATTTGTTATTCACACAAATAAATGTGATTTAATCATCGAACCCCAAATTGGTAGCCAAAATTTTGCTATTTGAGCCTTCAAGAAGAATATTTATATATATGTTTCGTTTGCTACCATGTTTTGATGGAATTCACATGCGTATTAATTAATTATTGTTCAGCGCGGAATGCATGAGGTTTTATTCATCATTTAACAGGCCGGGCCTACGTTGTTTGGTTCTCTGCAATGACTGTTCATACCTCCATGCATCAATTTTTTTTGGATCGCCACAAAGCAGCACATCCGGAACCGCCCACCCACGGAAGTCTGCCGGGCGGGTGTATACCGGAGGAGCCAGCAAACCGTCCTGAAATGAATCGAATAGGGCAGAAGTTTCGTCATTGAGCACGCCGGGCAGTAACCTGCCTACCGCATCAACCACTACTGCCGCAGCCAGTTCCCCGCCGCTGAGTACATAATCGCCAATTGAAATTTCTCTGGTGACATAGTGTTGCCTGATCCGGTCATCAATGCCTTTGTAGTGGCCGCAAATAATGATGAGGTTTTCTTTGAGAGAGAGCCCATTTGCTGTTTTCTGGTCAAACAAAGTCCCGTCGGGAGTCATGTAAATTACCTCATTGTAATTTCTTTCGGCTTGTAGCTTGTCGATCAGTATTGCCAGTGGCTCAGGCATCATTACCATGCCTGCTCCGCCGCCAAACTGGTAATCGTCTACCTGGCCCTGTTTGTATGGTGTATAGTCTCGCAGATTATGAGTAACTATTTCAAGCAATCCGCGGTCTTTAGCCCGCTTCATCATAGAATGGCTGAAAGGGCTTTCCAGTAATTCAGGAAGTACAGTAATTATATCGATTCGCATAGTTGAGTCGTAAGTTGTAAGTCGTAAGTCGTAAGTCGTAAGTCGTAAGTCGTAAGTCGTAAGTCGTGAGTCGTAAGTTGTAGTTCGTGAGTGATAAGTCCTAAGTGGTGTATCGTAAAGTGTTTTGCTTGTGAAAAGGTGTTGCCGGTTAGCTTAACCCAGGTATACCTCCAGTAATCCGTCGGGTAAGGTCATGTTTATTGTTTTTGACTTTATGTCTAGTGAATCAATGGTTTGTTCAATAAGCGGCAATAGCACTTCAGTGTTTTTATAGTTGAGTTTGGCCAGCCATTGATTTCCGGTTTGGAGAATATCATCAATTGGGCCTAAATCCCCTGATTGCTTATCTATTATCCGGAAACCAATCCACAACAGCGGAGATTGTTTTTCATACCCCCTGAGTATTGCTTCATCAACATAAACCTGCCTGGATACAAGTTTTTTTGCAGATTCAACCATTTCTATGTCTTCTACATTTACAATATACTCCTTGTCATTAGCTGCTTTGCACTGTGTTATGAAGTAAGGGATATAACTGCCTTTTTGCATTTCCACTTGGAGTACATGTTCTTTTTTAAGCCATTTTGAATTACCTACAATATGGGTCAGTATCATGGCCCCGTTTAATCCGTGGGTGGCAGCTATTTTTCCAATTCTTATCATACGTTGCAAAGGTAGGCTAAAACGCCAAACCTGCCTGCAACGGGCGATTTCGGAGGAAAAGGCAAATTGGGCTAATTTAGCGAATAAATCCGGATGCGATGATCAGAAGCGCGAATTATACTGATGTACAGGCCATAGCCGATATTTATAACTATTTTGTAAAAAACACTGTGGTAACTTTTGAGGAAGAGCCTGTATCGATTACTGAAATGGCACAGAGAATACAGGATGTTCAAAAGGATTATGTGTGGCTGGTTTATGAGTTGGATGGAAGGGTAGTTGGTTATGCATATGCCGGAAGGTGGAAAGCCCGGTCGGCATACAGGCACACAGTGGAAAGCAGTATTTACCTTGATCTATCGTGCACTGGTAAAGGAATAGGGAAGCAGCTATATGAGGCTTTGATAAGAGAGCTACGTGTGCTGAAAGTGCATGCTGTTATCGGAGGGGCAGCCCTGCCCAATGGCGCAAGTGCGCGCCTGCACGAATCGCTGGGATTCAAAAGTACAGGGCACTTCAAAGAAGTTGGGCTTAAATTCGGGCAATGGGTGGATGTTGGTTACTGGCAACTGCTGCTGGATGAGGCCAATGGCCTTCTCTAAAAAAACACAAGCCCTCGATCAAGAATGAAAGAAGGCTTTGTTTTACTCAAACAAATGAGTTTGATATTCTGCTTTGTATTTTTCTTAGTTATAGTTCACTGTTACTGGTACACCGGTTGCATTGGTGTAAGAACCAGAAGCCTGGCCGGCCTGTACGTTCAGTGTAGCACCAACTGTAAGTGTCTGTGAACCACCACCGCTCAGTACACCTGTAGAAGATGGGTTGCTGGTGAATGAGTTAACTGTCATTGTATGTGAGCTT
>OMJB01000142.1 GCA_900299255.1 Sphingobacteriales bacterium | reverse complement strand
TCCACTTTAGTTTGACTACATACAAATAAAAAAAGCACCATTAACTGGTGCTTTTTCTTTGTGCGGAGAGAGAGGGATTCGAACCCCCGGACCTATTACAGTCAACAGTTTTCAAGACTGCCGCAATCGACCACTCTGCCATCTCTCCGAGGGCAAAATTAGATAAGCAGACGGATTTTCAAAAAGATTTTTTCATTTGGGCTATATATTTTTAAGTAGTAAGTCTGTAAGCCGCATCTGGGCAAGGTTTGAGCTCTTGTTAAAGGATGTATAATTCGTGATAAACGGTATCATAAAAACGCCTGTAGTGCGTTTTTGCAGGGTACATCGCCTTATATTTGAAAATGAAAACACCAATGAAATTCAACTTAATTTTATCATTGCTGCTCGTGCAGTTTGCGGCATGCGCCCAGCACAGCAGCAGTAATCTCGAAAAATCAAAAACTTTTAAACAAATGAATGGTACCAATTCAAAAGATCAGGCACACAAAACAGATACTGCTACATTTGGTGCAGGCTGCTACTGGTGCACAGAGGCTCAGTTTCAGCTATTAAAGGGCGTAACACGGGTAGAATCGGGGTTTACGGGTGGCCATGTAGATAATCCCACGTACAAGGAGGTATGCGGCGGCGGTACCGGCCATGCCGAGGTGTGCAATATCTACTACGATCCGGCTGTGATCTCGTTTGATGAGCTGCTGGCCGCATTCTGGACCTGCCACGACCCCACCACGCTCAACAGGCAGGGCAATGACGTGGGCACTCAATACCGCTCAGCTATTTTTTACCATAACGACGAACAGAAGAAAAAGGCAGAGGACTACAAGAAGAAGCTGAACGATGAGAAAGCCTGGGACAGGCCCGTGGTTACTGAGATTGCCAGATTTACAAAGTTCTACAAAGCTGAGGATTACCACCAGAACTACTTTAACGAAAACGGTGAGCAGCCTTACTGCCATTTTGTTATTCAGCCCAAGGTGGAGAAATTCAGATTGGTGTTTAAAGACAAGCTAAAATAACTGTGGCGCGCTTTATTGAAGGAAAATGCCCTAAATAAACATTTCGCATTACGAAAAAATATTTTTCAGTTAATGATGCAAATATTTGTTTTTTAATTAAAAAAATGTAAGTTTGCTTATTCATTAATTTTTTATTCTTTAAACAATGCAAGAAGGTACAGTAAAGTTTTTCAATGAAACCAAAGGATTTGGATTCATTACACCAACAAACGGTGGCCAGGACATTTTTGTTCACGTAACAGGTCTCAAAGATCAGATCCGTGAGAACGACAAAGTGTCTTTCGAAGTACAAAATGGTAAAAAAGGCCTCAATGCCGTGAATGTTAAGGTTATTCCTGCCTAATTCAACATCATTTTATATCATTCCAAGACGTGCGTGAGCACGTCTTTTTTGTTTGGTGCCGGTAGATAGTGGATGGCAGATAGTAGATAGCCGCGACTGTAGTTGCGAACGAATCAATGTGGCAGGTATAAGTATGTTAGTTTCGTTCTTTGCACTATTTCTACTATACCCGACGAAGGTATTAACCCGGAACATCCGGAAATTACACACGCATTGAATCCTATAGGTTTAACTAAGGTGTATATAAGAAAACAAACTTTGTTTACTACTGGAAATTCAGCTTTTCGTTTCTCCCAAGCATTTTGAGCATTTTGCCATGTGCAGCTATTGCACTGCCGAAGGTAGGCATTACGATATACGGTATGTTATGCTCCTTGGCTACTTTGGCCACTATCTTGGCAATACTGGGGTAGTGTACGTGGCACACATGCGGAAACAGATGGTGTTCTATCTGGAAGTTCAGTCCGCCTATAAACCAGCAAACAAGCTTGTTGTCTGGGGCAAAATCAGCCGTATTCAATATCTGGTGCAGTGCCCAGTAGTTTTCCATCTTGCGCTCATCTGTAGGGCTAGAGAAGTCTGAAGTTTCAACAACATGTGCCGGCTGGAAAATACAGGCCAGCGAAAAGCCTGCAATCAGGTGCATGAGCACGAAACCTGTAACAATGTGGTACCACGCCACACCCGAAAACAAAATAGGCAGCACAAAAATGTAAGCCACATATAGCACTTTAAGCAAAGCAAGTTCAATAATTGCTTTCCTGAGGGTAATATTCTCCTTAACAAGCAGGTTATTTTTATCGTACCTGAACAGGAGCTTGAAGTCCTTAGCGGTGATCCAGAAGAGGTTCATGAGGCAATACAAAAACCAGGCATAAATGTGCTGATAACGGTGGTAGCGCTTCAGCGGCTTATCGGGCGACATGCGTATAATGGCACCCGCATCAATATCTTCGTCAAGGCCAGCAATGTTTGTGTAGGTATGGTGCAGTATGTTGTGCTGTATCTTCCAGTTGCGCGAATATCCTCCCAGTATGTTCAGTACACTGCCCAGCAGGCGGTTTACGGCCTTATTTTCGGTGTAAGAGCCATGGTTTGAGTCGTGCATCACTGATGCTCCTATGCCCACTATACCAAAACCCATAATAAGCCAGAGCGGATAAAACAGCCACAGGCTGACGGAACCAAGCCCTGATACTATAACCAAATACGGTATGAAATATAAAGACAGCATTACTACCGTTTTTATTTTCATTGTTGTATTTGAATATGGAGAAATGTTATTTGAACGAAAGTATTCATTAACCCTGTTTCTAACAGACTCGTAAAAACTGTCTTTTCCCATGGGGGAGAACTTCACATACTGCTTGGGGGCTATTGCTGGCACAATTCTTTTATTTGGTGCTAAGATAGGGAATAATATCCAAAGCAGGAAGCGCTTATAGGGCGGCTAGAATTAGTAATGACCGTGAAATCGCTATGATAAATTTTGAAATAATTAATTATTTGTTTAAATCCACATAAAATTAACTTGTATGAAAAAGAATAATGTAACCACTATCGCAAAAATTGCACTTGTAGTTTTTGGCATTGCCGCACTACAGTCCTGCACTAAGATTGGCAAATTACTGAACTTTAACCTGGGCATGCAGACAGAGTCGGTGAATGTAACCATACCTGTAACAACAGGCGTAAACGGGGTTGTAACCGTAGGCCCTTCCACCAACTATTACAATGTAGATTCGTTAATAAAGGCGCAGACCGGTGGGCAGCTGGGTGCTTCAAATATTTCAAGCGTGAAGCTGGCATCGGTAGTGTTTAAACTGAATAATGCGAATGCGTTTAATAATTTTCAGAACTTCGAATCGTGCTCGGCTTCGTTTTACTCTGATGCCAATAACACGCCCTACAAGCTAAGCATTGACAACAATCCTGACAGCTATTCCAATTCGCTATCGCTACCTGTTGATACTACAACTGAGTTCAAGAGCTATATAGGTACTAACTTCTACTACATATTCAACTGTAAGTTGCGCAGGCCAACCACCATACCACTCGACTGTACTGTTACTTTTGCATTTAATGTGAGAGTGCAGGGGTAGAGCGTTCTCATTCAAATAATGTGCAGCTCCCCGGCATCGGGGAGCAGTTTTTTTATGCGCCTGTATACAACTATGGGCAGGTAAGTAGGCTGCCAATAACGATGGCAAAGGGAATCACATTTTTTTAATGCCCGATTTTTGCCAATTTTGGTGCAAAAAAAATAGCATCTGAAACGAACCACATGAAGGGAATAATAAAGGCAGCAGACAAAAAGGAGTTTTACATTGAGGAGAATTGCTTCATCACAGAGCTGATCAATGCTTCAGATACGCCTAAATGCTCGGTATCAAAGGCTAGGGTAGAGGTGGGTGCAGCTACCCAGCCGCACGCAGTGCGCGATACAGATGAGTTGTATTACATACTGGCAGGTAGAGGCGAGATGGAAATAGATGGCTTTATTACCGGTACGGCAGAGCAGGGAGACCTGGTGTTTATTCCGCAAAATGCCAGGCAATGTATCAGAAACACAGGAAATGAAGATCTCGTGTTTTTATGCATCTGCACCCCACGTTTTGAAATGGGGAATTACCAGGCACTTTAGGCAGGTGAACTAACAGGGCCGCCTTTTAATTGTCCAGCCTTATTTCAAATAGTTTAGGCCAGTTCTTGCCGGTGATGTAGATTTTATTGGTTGCTGCATCGTAGGCAATGCCATTCAGGACATCTGGCCCGTGTCCATTGCCGGATATGGGCTGTATGCCTGCCCGTTCCCTGAGGTTGCTTAGGTCGGCACGGCCCATCACCTTACCGGTAGTTGTATCAATTTTCAGTATCAGGTCTGTCCGCCACTGATTAGCGTAGATAAAGCCATTTATCAGTTCTGGTTCGTTCAGTTCATTTACCGGGCCGTGCTCGTCAGTCACCTTCAGTTGTTTGTGTTCTTTAAATGTAACAGGGTCTATAAAATGAAACACAGAGCCGCCATCATTGTATATCAGGCTCGTACCATTGTTTGTAATGCCCCATCCCTCTGCCGATCCAATTGCAAAAGCCTTCTCTGTTTTGAGTGTGGCTGCGTCATATACAAAGCCTTTGCCCTCGCGGTAGGTAAGCTGATAAATTTTTCCATTGAGTACAGTCAGCCCTTCTCCGAAATAGCCATGCTCCATTTTTTTTGATGAGATTACCTTACCCGTACTCAATTCCACCTTGCGCACATCAGACTGCCCATACTGGCCGGTGCTTTCATATAGCACGCCATCATGAATTTCCAGCCC
>OMJB01000141.1 GCA_900299255.1 Sphingobacteriales bacterium | reverse complement strand
GTTGAAGAGCTGGACAGACCAACATGTACTCCTGTACCACCGCTGCAGTAATTACCGCCGCCGGTAACTGCGAACAGTGTTGGTAAAGAATTAATTGAAACAGTAACACTGCCAGCCATATTATTATTGCAAGCGGTAGCAGTTGTTGTTGCAACTACTGTGTAAACACCAGCAGCACTCTGAGGGCCAAAGCTAATTGCACTGCCAGTTCCTGCAACAGGAGCGCCGGCTACAACGCCACCAAGATATAACTGGTATGTAGTACCAGTAACTGACCCTGTAAGTCCGACAACAGCACCTGCACTGCCTGCGCAATAGCCACCGCCGCCGGTTACTGTAAATACAGACGGCAATGGATTAATGCCCACAACTGCAGAGCCGCTCATTGTGTTGCTGCAACCAGTTACTGCGTCTGTTCCCAGAACAGTATATGTGCCGGCAGTTGTCATAGAGCCAAGTGCCACCGCGGAACCAGTTGTACCGGCAACCGCAGCACCTACTGGCGTAATGCCCAGATAAGCCTGATAATTAACACCGGTAGCTGAGTTAGAAATGCCTACAGGCATTCCGCTGCCACCAGCACAGTAGTTGCCAGTACCTGTTACCGGGTATGCAACCGGCAAAGGATTAATTGATACCGGCAAAGTACCAGTCATTGTATTTGTACAGCCGGTAGCAGTGTTAGTTGCGACAACTGTGTAAGAAGCACCGGTTGTTGTAATAAGGCCAAAATCAATAGATGAACCAATGCCGGCAAGTGGAGAACCCACATTAGCACCGCCGTTCTTAAGCTGGTAATTCACACCAACGTCTGAACCGCTAAGCCCAATACGAACACCGGAAGTGCCAGCGCAATACCCACCGCCACCTGTCATTGTATATGCAACAGGCAATGGATTAACAATTACAGCAGCACTACCGGTCATATTATTGGTACAAAGTGTTGTTGTATTGGTAGCCACTACGGTATAAGCACCGGGCACTGTTCTTGGGCCGAAGCTGATAGCCGAACCCGTACCTGACACGATAACTGCCGGAGTTACAGCAACACCACCCAGGTAAAGCTGGTAGTTAACACCTGTCTGTGATGAGCTCAGGCCTACAGTAGGGCCAGTACCTGACGCACAATAAGTGCCACCGCCCGTTACAGTAACATTATATGCGATTGGCAATGCATTAATTACCACAGTTATTGTACCACTCATTGGGCCTACACAACCTGTAGCCGTATAGGTAGCCTGTGCAGTATAGTTGCCTGCTCCTGTTATCAACCCAAAATCAATTGGCGCACCTGTGCCGACGAAAATCGGGCCAACAGGTGTAGACCCGTTAACCAGCTGATAATTTGCACCTACCTCTGAGCTGCTCAATATCAGGCGAACACCAGTACCGCCTACGCAGTAGCTGTTGCCAAACGGAGCAGTAAGTGTGAATGCAATTGGCAACGGATTGATTGAAACGTTAGCGCTGCCGAACATGCTGCTGAGGCAACCTGTCGTTGGATTGGTAGCAACAACTGTATAGCCGCCTGCTATGGTCTGGTTAGGGAATGCAATTGCGGATCCTGTGCCTGCAACAGCAGTACCAACTGTTGAACCAGCCCTGAACAACTGATAGTTTACACCAGACTGTGAGTTAGATACACCTATCGGAACGCCGATTGTTGTTCCTGAGCAGTAAGCACCACCACCGGTTACTGTAAATACTGATGGTAAAGCATTAATTGTAATTGTTGCAGAGCCGGTCATAGTTGCCTGACAACCGGTAGAAACATTGGTACCTATAATAGTATATACACCCGCAACTGTTTGAGAAGGGAATGCTATGGCACTGCCTGTAACACCATTAACCGGTGTACCAACAGGTGAACCTGCGAGCATCAGCTGGTAGCTCACACCTGTAGTTGAGTTAGAAAGACCTATTGGCAAACCTGTGCCGCCGGTACAATAACCGCCGCCGCCGGTAACAGTAAACGTACTGGTTGGCAATGCATTGATACTTACAGAAACACTGTTGGCCATATTGCCCGCACAGCCGGTAACAGTATTAAGTGCGCCTACTGTGTAGGTGCCAACAGTTGTCACAAAACCAAAATCAAGTGCTGCACTGGTACCCGGAACAGCCGAACCAACAGGAGTTGGGCCGCTGCCAGTATTTACAAACAACTGATAGTTCACGCCAATCTGAGAAGAATTAAGGAAAATATGTACTCCGCTTGTACCTGCGCAATACGCACCGCCACCTGAAACTGTAAATGGAGTTGGTAAAGGATTTATTACAATTGTTGCAGAGCCGGTACCTGACAGCGCACATGCAGTGCCGGGATTAGCTACTACAAAATAGGTACCCGCAGCGGTTTGTGCGGGGAAGTTAAATGGAAAACCTGCAGCAGTAATTGGAGAACCAACTGCGGTAGCACCATTAAATAACTGATAGCTTATACCACTATTCGAACTTCCTACACCTACTGTTACCCCAGTGCCACCAGAGCAGTACGAACCGCCGCCTGTAACCGTAAATGCCGATGGGGCATTAGTAACAAATGCAGTGATCGTGGCAGTACAACCCAGCGAGGCAACTGTATAAGAAATAGTTGTAGATCCAACAGCTATGCCGGTTACAACACCTGACGAGTTTACTGTTGCAATAGATGTATTACTGCTGCTCCAAACACCAAATGGTGTTGCATCTGACAACGTAGTTGTAAAGCCATTACACATACTATTGATACCCGTAATGGGTGCAAGTGCCTGAACTGTCATAGTAACCAAAGACGAACAACCGGTGGGTGCTGTATAAGATATTACCGGATTACCGCCGGCAATACCTGTAACTACACCTGACGAAGAACCGATTGTGGCCAAAGCTGTGTTACTGCTGGACCAGGTACCACCTGAGGTAGCATCTGTGAGCGTAGTAGTAGATGCCGGGCATAAAACAAATGTTCCACCTATCGCCGCAGGTTGCACATTTACTGTTACAGTTGCTGTAACAAAACAGCCACCTGGCATGGTATATGTTATATTCGCAGTAGTTCCGCCGGTTACACCTGTCACAACGCCTGTTGTTGAATTCACAGTAGCATTTGCGTTGCTGCTGGTCCAAGTACCACCAGAAGGAGTACTGTTTAATGTAGTTGTAGTGCCTGAGCAAACAGTCAAAGTGCCTGTTATAGCAGTAGGCTGAGTATTTAATGTGTCAGAAGTTACGATAGACGTCGCTGTCGATGCACCGCAGGTAACGGTTTGTCTGTAAAACACCGGGCCAGCAACCGTGAGCGTAGGAACATAACCCTGACCTGTAGCACCTGATATATTTGTGAAACCAGAAGTAGGGCTGGTAGTCGATGACTGCCACTGATAAGTGATACCGGTAAATGGAATAGTTTCTCCTACACCAAATACATTTGGGCTGAAAGCAGAACAACTTGATGTGGGTCCTGAAGCAACGATACCCGGATTAGGTGTTCCTGAACATGCAGGAACAGCCGACATAATCACAATTTTGTAGTCTCTTACCTGACCATAACTTACTGAAGTGGTAGGGCATGGATTCAGATTCGGATAATCTGATGCTCCGTAGCAGCATAGTGGATAATAATTGGCCATCAGCCTCATCCTGTGTGTTCCAGGGCGTGCATTTGTTGGAATGGTGATGGTACAGTTTGACGTACCTCCGCTAACCTGACCATATGCCAGTCCACCAACACTCTCTGTAGTCTGGAATACACCATCGTCATTGAAATCTATCCACTCCTGTAACGCAAAATTGCCACCATAGCTGGTAGAAACACTTAATACCGAAGTATATGCATTGCCGGGAACCAAAGTTGCAGTTGCAAGAGAAGTTTTGTCGAGATAAGAACCACCGCCACATGTCGTCGCAGGATCAGAGAGCGAACCGGTAAATCCGGTAAGGTTGTTGATACTTACATACATCGGTATGCCGGTACAGCCGGAACTAAATGCTGGTGTACAGGATGATGTTGCAACAGTAGAACCTACAACACTAGCTAAAACAGATGCAGATGGTGCTGAAGAACCACCTGGGCAAGAAACCACACACCTGAAATAAGTATTGGCAGATATCCCAACAAAACTGTAAGATGGCTGGATAGCGCCTTCAAGATTTGTCCAGGTAGCATTGTCAGGAGACTTTTGCCATTGATACAGCAGGCCACCCGAAGTGCTGGTACCGGAAAGAGATAAAGTGAACAATGTTGGTGTACCACCAACCGTTGGACTTACGGCAGCAGTGCCTGCTGTTGGTGTGCCGGTGCAGGCACTTACACCCGTACCTGTTACACCTATATTAACAGCTGAAGGAAGTCCTCCTCCAGTAAAAGTTATGTTTCCGCTGGCCGCACCCGATGCCGTTGGTGAAAATCGAACATATAAATTAGTAGTGAAACTAATTGCCGGCACAGCATATGCAAGAGGCGATGAGTTTGTGGCCCAGTTCACTCCATCAACCGACACTGAGAAATTTGCAGGAGGTGTAACTGTAAGTGTCGCACCAGGTGCAAAAAAGGCTCCGTTTATTTGTGTGAAAGACGGAGGTAAAGAAGTAGTACCAACTGTCACATTACCCAGAGACACAGAAGATGGGGCAGCAGTAATAACCGCTGGTATTGGTGTGATTGCTACGTTGCCTGCCCCAGAGTTGTTTCCTGATGTTGTTGTTGCACCACTGACACCTGCGCCACCGAAATACGAAGAACCACCGCCACCTGCACCATACCAGCCAGCACCACCACCATAGTAGCCGCCGCCGCCGCCACCGCCATAATTACTATATCCGGTGTTAGCGCCACCTACACCTAAGCCTCCCGCTAAAGCACCATATGGCGCACCGGCACCACCTGCTGTCTGCGTTGCACCCTTTCCTGCATAGTTCGACGGTGCGCCACAATCGAAACCATCACCACCCTGAAGACCACCTCCAAGCCCACCGGTATTTGTATTGTTATAACAATCCACACCACCACCACCGCCGCCGGCCGCTACAATCACCCTGTTAGAGAGCGCTGTTCCACCAACGCGAATATCAGAGGCTCCGCCGCCGCCGCCACCCTGTCCATAACCATTCGCTCCACCATTAAAACCACCTGCAGATGAACCACCGGTAGTGTTTTGACCAAGCCCGCCTACATAAACATTCAGCACCTGGCCGGGTGTAACACTTAACGAACAAACTACGTTGCCGCCATTGCCACCAAGTGAGCTATAGTTCGCGTTTCCGCCTTTGGCGCCTTTGGCATTAACCGTTACACCATACGTACCAGCAGGTACTGTATAGGTAAATGGCCCACCAACAGTGCTGTACGTTGTTGTTTGCGCATTCGTTTGAATGCCCATTCCTGATAGAAGCAGAAGGAGGATGGACAACTTAGTAATGTAGGAGTTCTTCATCGGAAAAATTTAAAAAATTATTGGTGAATTTTTTTGCCTTCAATAATGATATTGTTTTACCTAAAAAAAACTATTAAAAATATAAAAAGTAACAGTTTTAAAGACAGAAATAGCAATGCCATTCCTGACCCCAACCTAATAAACCGTTAAAATTATGGGTCTAAATTAAAATACTTAGCCAATAAAACAAAATTTTCTGCATTAAAATCACCGGAAAATAAAATCAAATCTGGATGAAATTTGCCAAGCGTAGTAAATCAAATTATACAACAGTAGATTTCAATCTGCTGCTTTTACATTTATATTACTTCTATTCGTCAATAATTGACTTCAGCATCCCAGATCATTGGTTCCAGGCTAGCTCTGTTTCTAACAAAAGAAGAACGGTATTGTGGTATGATTTTCCATCGCTTTTCGGCCTCATTCCATTGCTCCGCAATAGCTGACCAAATAACTTTTTTATCATGGTTTACTATGAAAATCTTGCTGTAATTGGTTCCCATGTTCACCAAAAACGATCCGTCTGGCAATTCTGATACGCTGCCCCCAGAACTAAATACAACATCTTTCATGCTGGTTTTATCCACCTCATCAAGTTCACATTGGTATTCCCAAACAACCTCGAGTTCTCCATTAATTGTTGCTGGCTCTTTCATAACCAACACTTTAGGCATCTTTTTTCTATCAAAGACATTGTTATCAAACAGATACAAATTACAATTTTTTGTAATTTTGCAATTGTGCTGGTAGGTAAAGAGTCCTTTCCCTTCCTGAGCCATTCCCGGTCCGAACTTTTCGCCATATACATTGAGAAGCTCACCGTCAGGATAACTTATTTTAAGTATCCGACTTATGTTCTTAAAACTTATATACATTCTTTTTGAACGCTCATCAAAATAAAACCCGTTACCGTGCGGATTCTTATCGTTAAATCCATCCCTGCACCTGGTATGAATGAGCCACGAATTCATAAAAAACTTTGAGGTTTTCACCGACCAGACCAGTTTCCCGGCCTCGTCATATTCCAGAACAGTAGCAAATAATAGCCTGAAAGGCTCCGAACCTGCTGAGTCTTTTGCATTCAAGTCTTTTACATAGAAGACATCGCTGTCATTCCCTGTACCTTTTATTATTCTTACATCTACTTCTTCATCCCCCATGATCATGTAATGACCATTTTCCAGCCGGGTAAACTCGTGATGAAAGTGTTGCCTGTCTTTATCATTAATTGCTCTCGTATTCTGTTTCTTCCAAAGCACTTTTCCGCCCAGCCCTGTTTCGTATACATTCTGAACAATCATGAAAGTTAACGTTCCCTGCGGCGTTAGCTTTATGTCTCTCACATTAGTTTGCTCATTCACATTGAAAGCATTTTCAAGATTGCTCAGAAACCATACTGCATTCCCCTTCATGTCGTAGAGTGCCTTGTTTGCATCCGAAAAGACCAAACCGTCTTGATATTGCTCAGCATCTTTTGTAATTCTCAGCCGCCTGACACATGCATCTGTAAGTGGGCTAGCCATTGTTGTAAAGTGGTGAAGGCTGCCATGCCAATTCTTACCTGCAGCACGCCAGGTGTAGCAGTGCCCCCACTGAGGTACTTCTAATACAATTTTTCCGCCGCTCACTGGCCGCGAAATAATTATCTCGTCATCAAAATACTTATCGTCGGTATAATAGCCCGAGGCAATCTCTATTCTTTCACCTTCTTTCCCGGCCAGCTCAGATGTGGCAAACCCAATAATTCTGTAATTCAGCACACTGCTTTCTTTAGGCAATGTCTGCGATCTGGCATCAGTGCTTAGTAAGAATACACAAACCGCAAGTGCAAAAAATATTCTCATGAATTTCGTTTCGGCATTTTGCTCAAAGATAACCAATGGCGCACAAAGCACCATTGAGAAAATTACTGAAAGGACATGAAGGCATAAGTCCGGTAATTTCTCCTCCGGTTAAAAAAACATTGATCCTCCACATCAAAATGGCATTAGGGAATTTGGCCTATCTTTACGAGCAGTAAAATTCAATCATGAGGATTATCCTTTGCCTAATATGCATCATGCTCAATTTACAGGCTGATGGACAGATACAACCACGAGAAGGCAAAGCGCTGAATTACAGGATCATCGGTTTTTCATTCCCTGCCGCTAAAGGCAGTACCGGCTATAAGCTTGAAATAGCTGAAGGTAATTGTCAGAGTGAACAAGCCTTTTCATCAGGCATCATCAACACAATTGCAAGCAGTACCAATAAGATTGTTGCGGAGGTGCCTTATTTTGGCAGTCAGTATACCTGGCGTGTAGTATACAACGGTACAGCGAAAAAGAAAAGCCCTTTGCATCATTTTTCAACGATGGCCAATGAAGAGCTGGATTCAACAAAAATACGACTGCGCATATTAACGCCTGCTTCGAAATATAAAGACGGATACGTGTTTATGGACTCCTACAAAGCGCTATTCGACATGAAGGGGAAACCAGTTTGGTTTTTGCCCATGAAGCCCGGCGAGACTTCCCTGCCCAGAGATATTAAAGCTACTCCGTTTGGCACCATCACTTACATGATGATGATGGATGTGTATGAGATCAACTATGACGGTGATACACTTTGGAAGTCCCCGGTTTCGTACCAGCCATTTGACGATGCCAGAATTACTTTTCACCATCAGCTCAGCCGCCTAAAAAACGGCAACTATATGGTGCTGGGCAACGAATTTGTGTTACAGAAAAAAAATACCGGTGACGACACCCTCCTGAATCTTGAACCCCTGCGGCAAAATAATCCTGACCAATCTGACACAACGTACCGGAAACTGGTATTTGGAACAGTGATAGAATATGACAAAAACGGAAAGATAGTTTGGCAATGGAAATCTTCGAGCTACTTCAACAATTCAGACATAGGCGCCAGAAAACTACCCGATGGCACGGTCAATGCCAACGTCCATGAAAATGCATTTTACTTTGATGAAGAAAAGAAGAACCTTTATGTGAGTTTTAAAGCCATTAGCCGAATCGTAAAAATCAAATATCCCGAGGGTACGGTAGTGGCAGCCTATGGCGACAAATTCGCCGCAGACAAACCCGAAAACGAGAACGAGAAGTTTTGCGAACAACACTCCTGCAATATATCGCAGGAAGGTTACCTCTATTTATACAACAACAATTTGTGCCACCGTATGAAACGGCCTGAGATAGTTGTTATGCAGGAGCCAGCCAATCCGAAAGAAGAGCCTAAGGTAATTTGGAAGTACATCTGTGATATAGAGCCTGAGGCAACCTACCAAAAACAGAATCAACAATTCCCAACCGGCGGAAATGTAATTGAACTTCCTGATCAGTCCATCTTATGCTGCATGGGCGGCACCTACAGCAAAACATTTATTGTGACAAAGGACAATGAAATTTTATGGAGTGCTTTACCTGAAAAATGGGATGAAAGAGAATTTCAGTGGAAGCCTTACGGCCAATACCGGGCCAGCATGTTAACGAGCCGGAAAGAACTGGAAATCCTTATTTGGGCACCACGAAACGTCAAACAATAACAGCAAAAGGAAATAAAAAGAGAGCAGCAAACCAATCAGAATATAACTGGAAGATTGTGCGCCTTGTGGTATTCAATAATTGGTTTGAATGGCCCGAACTTATGCTGCAATGCCGAGAAAGTATCGGCATATGGCCCGCTCTCATAATCCAGTGCTTTCATTCTGGCATCCTGATAATCAGGTATCTCTTTATTTCTTTTTTGTGGACGTGGGTGTATGCGGCCGTCATTAATAAATGCGGCTACGTCCAATGCCTGCTCATCTGTCAGGTAGGGCTTTTTCCAGGTTGCTTTTTTATCAGGCATATTACCTTTGATAAACCTGGCCAGTTTAATAACCCTGGACGGGCTGGAGCCATTCTGGAATGATTGCGGCCCCCAAAGCGGCGGATAGATATACGTTGTGGAATCGGCATTCCATTTACCTTCTCCATTGGCACCATGACAGCTGGCACACTCTGCGGCATATACAGCACTACCCTTATTTACATCAGCCGCACGGTCTGGGAATTCAATCTCCAGGCTTTCATCACCTTTTATGTGTTTACCAACAGGAACATTGGTTGACAACCATTTAATGTAACATTCAATTGCATTAATCTCTTTGCTGTCAAGCGGCAATGGCGTACCATTGTGTGGCCTCTCCACACAGTTGTTTATTCGCTCGCCCAGATTCAGTACAAGGTTCTCTCTTCCTCTGTATTGAGGATACCTTGCGTGCGTACTTAGGAAATTGAAACCGTACGGGCGTGTACCTGCATCAAGGTGGCAATTACCACAATTCATTTTATTCCCAAGGTACTTGCCAACAGTACCGTTTGGGCCAATATAATGCGCAGTATTTACAACCAGTTCTCTTCCATATCTCACCATTTCCCCAAACTGGTCGTGCGGTATAGTACTTGTGTCTGGCAATACGAATGCCGTGGTGTCTTTTTTTACTGCATCTGGCCCATCTGCAACTGTCTGTGAACTGTTGCAGGATACAATTCCAGCCAGCAAAATCAACATAGCTATGGCAAGTATCCTAAGCCCAGATGTATTTGTGTTACCATGTATTTTGCTCATAAATAGTGTCAGCAGAGTTTCAATCTACACTTCAAAATTAGTACATATCGTTTAATGCCTCTTCAAATTGAATTCGGTTTAACAAAATAAAAGAGGGCTTTCTGAAATGGAAAGCCCTCATATTCTTACTTCATAAAGATTTGTTACTCACTAAGAGTAAGGTGCATAACCGCACGCCTGTTTTTACGTTTTCCTTCTTCAGTATCATTGTCGGCAGCAGGGTTGGCCGCTCCATGGCCTACGATTTTCACTCTTCTAGGATTAATGCCCATGCTCTTGAGTTTGTTCTTAACTGCCTGAGCACGCCTCAGAGAAAGGCCTCTGTTGTATGCAACTGTACCAGTGTTATCAGTATAGCCATCTACAATTACATAAGAGTCTTTGTCCTCATTCAGCATCTTAACTGCGAGTTCTATCACTGGCATTGACACTTCCTGAATGATTGTTTTATCCATCTGGAACAGGATTGGGTTAGTAACCTTCAACTCATCTACAGGAGCCGGAGGAGGAGGAGGAGGGCAACCATGGTTATCGGCCGGCCCAGCTACATCAGGGCACTTGTCTTCATTATCAGGAATGCCGTCTCCGTCTGTATCAGGGCAGCCTTTGTATCTGGCTACACCTGGCTTATCCGGACAAGCATCATCTTTATCGGCAATGCCATCACCGTCGCGGTCAGGACAGCCTTTCAGGCTTTCTGGGCCTGCCTGGAACGGACATGCGTCATTTTTGTCGGGGATACCATCACCGTCGCTGTCAGGGCAACCGTTAAATTTGGCCAGGCCGGGTATGCGGGGGCAATCATCGTCAATATCAGCAATACCATCACCGTCAGTATCAGGGCAACCACGATGAGCCAGAACACCGAACACATAAGGGCATCTGTCGTCTTTGTCAGCAATGCCATCATGGTCACTATCCCTTCCTTTGCCAACAAATATCCTTACACCCAGATTTAAACCATATGACTGGCTGTTTGCAGATTTCACAGTATTAAGCACAGAACTGTACTCACCCAGTTTGTCCGTCAGCATATACCCCTTCTTCTCGTCGTTTGAAAATGGCTGATAGATGTAGTATCCGCCAATATTCAGTGCGACATTATCACTCAGGAAATAGTTCAGAGAAGGCTGGAACAAAAGGCCTACTGAGCCAGTAGTATATGTTACTGAACCTGAATTACTTGCTGGCTTAACACCGAGGCCTACGTTCATACCCGCCACGTTGTGAACGCGGTCGAAGTATGACTGCAATGACTCGTTTGGATTTTTAGAAGTGTGTTCAGCTTTTGTATACAACATATCTGCTGCTGTGTTCGGAACAGCCGAGTTGTCATAATGAGCAGTGACATCTGATCCGCTGCCGGTAAGCTGATAAATTGCTTCATAATCAAAAGAAGCATCTGAAGTGTACTTATTCTTTAACTGAATATTGAACAGTGCTCCCAGGTCAGCAGTAAAACCAAGCCTTTTCGAAAACCTGTGTTTGTATTTAATCACCAGCGGAATGTTCATGTTGGTGATCTTCAGGTTTTCAGTAATCTCATTATTTGCTGTAATTAGCTGCCTGAATGTGTTATTGTGCACATCAGTAGACTGATACTCTACATGAAACTTGTCTAGCTTTGCATCGCCTTCCTGAGCAAGATACATAAACCCAAGGCCCAGGCCGAAAGCACGCTTTCTGCCAAAGAAGACACCTACCTGCGCATCAAACCCGTAGGACATTCCATTCTTAAAGGACAATTTGCCTACATTGCTGATACTGCTTATGTTATTGTTATAATTGCCCAAAGTATTAGCAATCGTATAATCATTAGTCAGAGCACCTCCCAGCAGGTTGATATCAACCACAACTCTCGACAAAAGGCTATCGGCAGCAAATTTACGCTTATGATTACCTGATGAATTGGCTGAAGGCCCCTGTGCAAACGATGATAATACCCCTCCGGATACTAACAACAATAAAAACAATTTTTTCATTATGCTGTATTTAATGATGTTGAACTAATTAATTTTTGATAAACCTTTGAGCACCTACTTTTACGCCATTCAGATAACAATCAACCAGGTAAACTCCTGAAGGGTATGCACCAACATTGATTTTTGCTTTGCGGTCGGCTGCAGTTACGTGATCCAGTTTCTGTCCCAGCAGATTCATAACATCTACTTCGTAATTACCATCAGCAGAAGAACTGATGTCAACGTTGAGTATTTCGCTGGCCGGATTAGGATACAGTTTCAGGCTGGCAGTTACACCACCAACCTCGGTAATGCCCAGCGGACGGTTATAGTATGTTTTCTGCATACAATCACCGCGTTTGGTTATCACCCAGTAATACCGGTGTGTAAGGTCTGGAGCACTGTTGAAATAATTAGGGTTGTTCTCGCCTGCAATAATGGTTGAGTCGAGCGTTGTGCCATCATCAAATCCCCACTGGTAGCTGTCTTCATTATTCTGCAGGCAAATAAACTGTCCTTCAAAATAAACAACCTTAGGTGTATCAGAAACAGACGTGCCAACATTAACCGTATAGCTGCTGTTAGTTGTACACGATATTCCGTCCACATTTGACTTAAGCGTTACTACAGCTGTACCAGGGTTCTGGAAACTCACCAGGCAGTATTGCTTGTCATCACCTGTGGCCCATACCTGAGCATTTGTTGCTTCCCAATGATAATTCTGGCCTGCAGGAGGAACGCTGGCTGCACCAAAGTTCTGGAACATGGTACCTGAACAAAGTGATGACAGCGGGAATGTAGTGATTGGCATTACAGGCGGCGCCGGATTCACAGTTACTTTCAGATACTGTGCATTCAGACAGTTATTTGCCTTAAGCGATATTTTATAGTAAGTTGTCAACGGAGTAAGAACACCGTTTGTCAATACCTCGTCTATATTGTTTGAACCAGTACCCGTAGCCGGAGTAACGTTTGTAACGCTTGCCCTAGACCAGGTATAAGTTGTTCCGAAAACATAACCCATAGGCTGGTAGTGGAAATTATCACCACTGCAAACTTTGCCGGTTAAAGCAGAAGACAAAGTTGGCAACGGATGAACAGTATCAGTTACAATCTGTACGTGAGTACAACCGTTAGCTGCCAGCGTATAGACGTATGATACTACCAGGTTATCGTTTGTATTGTTCACCATGAATTCGTTAGGGTTTCCTCCGCCTGAACCTGCAGGAGACCCTATTCCGAGTACAAACGGACGAACCCAGTTAAACGTGGTTCCCAATGTGTTTGATAACGGAGTATAATTGAACACAGTGCTGTCGCATATAGATGGAGCAACTATTGCACTAGACAGCTTTGGAGTTGGGTTAACAGAAACTGTAATTGCCTGAACGTTGACACAGCCGTTGGCTTTCAACGTATCGTAATAAGTTACCAAAACCGGATAGGCTACGTTATTATAGAGTGTTTCGCGAATAGTATCAGCACCGTTTGCAGCAGCATTTGCGATACCTGTAATAGCAGGGCGGCTCCAGAAAAATGTCGTTCCTGTAGTTGCAGATTCTGGAACATAGAGTATGCTGCTACTGTCACAAATTGCTGCAATTGAAGTAGGGGTTGTCAATACAGGTTTCGGATTTACTGTTACATTGATTGCCTGAACATTAACACAGCCATTAGCTTTCAGTGTATCCATGTACACAACCGGAACAGGATTTGGCGTACTATTAATCAGCGTTTCCCTGATAGTATCGGCACCAGTTGAAGCCGGATTGGTAATACCCGGAACAAAGTCTCTGCTCCAGTTGAATGTAGTGCCGCTTGTAAGGCTTGTATGCACATAAGTGAATCCTGTACCGCTGCACACAGCGGCGGGTAACAATGTACTGGTGAGTACTGGAGTTGGATTTACCACCACTGTTACCGGTTGCGTATTCAGGCAACCATTTGCACTCAATGTGTCTATATATACAACAGTCACCGGATTGGGTGTAATGTTCAGCAGAATTTCATTAGGGTTGCCAATACCTGTTGCCGCAGGATTACTGATACCTGTTACCGCATCGCGGAACCATGTAATAGTTGTTCCACTAGTCAGGCTGGTAGGTGTGTAACTGAATATAGTATTGTCACAAATTGCCGGTGGGTTCAATAAGCTAGACAAAACCGGTGTAGGATTAACTACGATTGTAAAACTGTTAGAGCCACCGGTACAACTGTTAGCAATTGTATTGACAGTAATAACTGCGGTAACCGGTGCTGTTGTACTATTTGTTGCAGTAAACGAAGCAATGTTCCCTGTTCCTGATCCAGCCAAACCAATAGAAGGATCCGTGTTGGTCCAGTTGAAAACAGTTCCTGTAACAGAGCCAGTAAAATGAATAGTAGCGGTCGTATCACCATTGCAAAGTGTCTGATTTGAGGATGGTACTACATCCGGTGTTGGATTTACTGTTATAGTAAATGTTTGCGCCGCACCCAGGCAACCCATGCGAACAGGAGTAACAGTAATTACAGCGTTTACAGGTACGTTTGACGAATTGGTAACTGTGAATGAAGGAATGCCTGACACGGCTGTGCCGGTTGCTGCCAGTCCGATGCTTGGATCTGAATTAGTCCAGTCAAATGTAGTGCCTGGTACTGTAGTTCCAAAAGTAATAGCTGTTGTTGTTGCACC
>OMJB01000140.1 GCA_900299255.1 Sphingobacteriales bacterium | reverse complement strand
GGTCGTGGGCTGAGAAATTTATGCTGCTGAATACATGCCCCGAATGCAACGGTGCCCGGCTGAAGAAAGAAAGCCTGTGGTTTAAACTGGACAACAAAAGCATTGCGGAGCTCAGTGGCATGTCGCTGGCTGAGATGAATGGCTGGTTTGTGCAGATAGAAAACAGGCTGACCAACAAACAAAACTCCATAGCCAAGGATATACTGAAAGAAATACGGGACAGGCTGCACTTTCTGCTGGATGTGGGGCTGCACTACCTGACCACAGACCGGCCAACCCGCACGCTGAGCGGCGGAGAATCGCAGCGCATAAGGCTGGCCACGCAGATTGGCTCTCAGCTTACCGGCATTACCTACATACTGGATGAGCCCAGCATAGGCCTGCACCAGCGCGATAACCAGCGGCTGATCAAGGCGCTGAAAAACCTGCGTGACGGCGGCAACTCAGTGCTGGTGGTAGAGCATGATAAAGATATCATGCTGGCATCAGACCATCTGATAGACATAGGCCCCGCAGCAGGTATGCACGGTGGCAGAATAGTGAGCGCCGGCACACCAAAGGAAGTGCTGCGCATGAACACAACAACGGCAGCCTACCTGAACCACTCACTTAAAATAGAAGTGCCCAAAGAGCGCCGTGCCGGCAACGGAAAGAAACTAACGCTCGAAGGAGCAAGCGGCAACAACCTTAAAAATGTTTCCATAAAACTGCCCATGGGTACACTGATCTGTGTAACAGGGGTATCGGGCAGCGGCAAGAGTACGCTGATCAATGAGACACTGTACCCTATACTGGGCAAGCACTGCTACCACAACTTCAGGCAGGTGCCTATGCCGTACAAAAAAGTGCAGGGGCTGGAGCATATCGACAAAGTGATAGAAATAGACCAGAGCCCCATAGGCCGCACTCCCAGAAGCAACCCTGCCACCTACTGCGGATTCTTTAACGAGATCAGGCAATTGTTCTCGCAGGTGCCGGAGGCGAAGATCAGGGGATATACCGCAGGCAGATTCTCATTCAATGTAAAAAGCGGACGGTGCGAAGTGTGCGAGGGCGGCGGCATGAAGATGATAGAGATGAACTTTCTGCCGGATGTATATGTGCAGTGTGAAAAATGCAACGGCAGGCGGTATAACCGCGAAACACTGGAGATACGCTACAAAGGCAAATCTATTTCTGATGTGCTGAATATGACGGTGGATGAGGCTGTTGAGTTTTTTGTGAATGTGCCTTACCTGCACCGTAAGATAAAAACCCTGCAGGATGTGGGCCTGGGCTATGTAACACTCGGGCAGAGTGCAGTAACCCTGAGCGGCGGTGAGGCGCAGCGTGTGAAACTGGCAACAGAACTATCTAAGCGCGATACCGGGCAAACCATATACATACTTGATGAGCCCACAACAGGGCTGCACTTTGAAGACATAAAACACCTGCTCTCTGTACTGAACCGCCTGGTAGACCGTGGTAATACCATACTGGTGATTGAACACAATATGGATGTGATAAAAGTAGCTGACTATGTAGTGGATATGGGCCCCGAAGGCGGCAACGGCGGTGGCAAGGTAGTGGCATGCGGCACACCCGAGGATATTGCAGCAGTAAAGGAAAGTTTTACAGGGATTTTTTTGAAGGAGGAGTTGGGGTAGGTTTGTAACGGGCAGACTGTGAAGTGATGAGGTTATTTGTGGTGGGAGTTATTGTTATTAACAAGCTGGCACTAGTAAAGGATTGGGGTTCATAACGCTGAATGCCTTTGCAAAAGGAGTTTTATTGCCAGTTCAGGATGAATATCCGGAACAACTTTGGGAAACAACTTTGCGCCAAGACCTGCTGACAAACCTGAGCAAATGTGGACATCGAAAATAACGTTTATTGCAAACAGACATTATATAATGGCATGCGCCTGATAGTTGCACCCCGATGGGGTGCAATCAAAAAAATTAACCATAAAAACTACAAAGCTTGAACTCCTAATGGAGTTGTCCATTTAACAGACGCCAAGAATTGTTCTACAATCGGGACTAGACTGGAGCGTTTCCAATACACAAGAAACTCAATAATTATCATCATCCCCCCACTTGAAAGAGAACGGCAGTATCACTAGCGATACAACAAAGTTGCTGGTGCCGGTTACGGTGAGTGAGCTTTGCCCGTTATGGATATCGCCATCGAGTTTGTTCATGAGCTCGAGGGGTGTGAGGTAGTAAGTGATTTTTGCTTTCATGGCTACGCCAAAGAAATAACCGGCATCGGCAGTAATATAGGGCCGCATCTTAAACTGTAGCCCGGCTGCCGACTCCAGGTCTGAAGAAAGCACGCCTGTAACAGCAACTGTAGGTGCAAAACCCGCACCCACTGTAAGCAGCATTTTGTCTTTGGGATCCAGAGATGCCTCACCGCCACTGCGATAGGAGAGCCCCATAGGCATCTCAAACATCATTGTGGCGGCTTTCAGCGTGTACTTTCCGGTTACCGGGTCATCGCGGTCAACCAATTTCCAACTGTAAAAATGCACACCAAAAGACCAGTCGAACGCCAGCATTTGTTTCTTATTCATTCTGGCCAGGTTGGCAAAAGAGCCTACACCGAAAGCGTACGAACTTGAGGAGGCTTTGGTGAGATAAATGGCAGTGTCGGTATAAGGGCCACTGTATGGATGCTCTTTGTATTTGGCACTGTATTCCATGTTCATGAACGCCATACCAAGGGATATATACTGCCGCTTAAGCCACTTCTTGCGCTGAGAGCCATATTCGTCGAAATGACGGTAAGTGGATGCATAGTACCTGCCCTGTGCATGAGATGCCTCAGCAGCAAAAATCAATAAAAGAGTAAGCCACAAGGTTTTTAAGCGCATCAGGGAAAATATTAATTGAACGAAAAAAGTAAAATAAATATAATAAAATCAAGCACGTTTCGCAGTTTATTATACAATAAACATGATTACCTCCGAATACTGCTATTCATTGCATTTAATGCCGCTATCGATTTTTATTACTACGCCCGGTGAAATCCATGGCTGTTTATGTTGTAAATTTGAATGACGCAAAGAAGGATTGCTACGGCTATCCGATGATTCAAAAAGAAAACAATGCTGGGCTATCACTTTTCGAAATTTGACCCGAATGACGATAATAAAACGCCGTTCGAAAAACTGTTTGACCTGTTCACAGAACTGCTGCAGTACACCAGTGGTGATGCGGCAGAGGCGTTGCACTGGCTCACCCAGCTAGACAAACAGTACAAACTGACTACCAAGGATTATGGCATAGGTGATTTTATAGAAGACCTGAAAGCCAACGGCTACCTGCGTGAGAACGAAAACGATGGCTCCTATAAAATTACCAGCAAAACCGAACAGGCTATCCGCAAACGATCGCTGGATGAGATTTTCGGTAAAATGAAGAAAGCCAAATCCGGCAACCACCGCACTTTTAAGAGCGGACAGGGTGATGAGCCCAACCCGGAAATAAGGCCATATGTATTCGGTGATTCGCCGGAGGCAATTGATTATACAGGCAGCCTGAAGAATGCATTTATCAACCATGGCATAGACAGCCTGTCTATGCGGGAATCAGACCTGGAGATACACGAAACAGATTTCAAATCGCAGACCTCTACAGTGCTGATGATAGACATCTCGCATTCGATGATACTGTATGGCGAGGACCGTATTACACCAGCAAAAAAGGTAGCCATGGCGCTCAGTGAACTTATTACTACACGCTACCCCAAAGACACACTAGATATTGTAGTATTTGGTAATGACGCCTGGCAGATACAGATGAAAGACCTGCCCTACCTGGAGGTGGGCCCCTACCATACCAATACCGTTGCAGGACTGGAACTGGCAATGGAATTACTGCGCCGCCGCAAAAACCCCAACAAGCAGATATTCATGATCACTGACGGCAAACCTACCTGCCTGAAGATAGGCCACAAATACTACAAAAACAGCTTTGGGATAGACAGTAAAATACTGAACCGCACGCTGACCCTGGCAGGGCAGCTACGCAAAATAAAAATACCTGTAATTACTTTCATGATAGCTGATGACCCTTACCTGCAGTCGTTTGTGCGGAATTTCACAGAAGTAAACGGCGGCAAAGCTTTCTACTCATCGCTGGATGGCCTGGGCAATTACATCTTTGAAGACTACGAAAAGAACAAGAGGAAGACGGTGAGGTAAGCAACTCTAACCCCAAACCCCTGCCTGCGCAAATGCTTCGGCAGGCAAGCCTAAAGGGGCTTCCCCCTACTATGAAATCACGGAAATTTACATAAATAGAAAAACGGGCAGATGCCTTTGGGCTTGCAGGCACAACCATCTGCTAAAGCAGGGGTTAAAAAACATGAGTTTACGCAACAAGGGGAAAGCCCCTTTAGGGGTTTGGGGTTAATTCACTAATGTACCCACCTGCTTACCGGTAACAACACTTAGCAGGTTGCCTGTCTTGTTCATATCAAATACTATGATTGGCAGATTGTTTTCCTGACAAAGTGTAAATGCAGTCATATCCATCACTTTCAGGTTTTTGCCAATCACCTCACTAAACGACAATGTTTCGAAACGGGTGGCAGTTGGGTCTTTCTCCGGGTCGGCTGTATAAATACCATCTACGCGGGTGCCTTTAAGAATTACGTTTGCGCCAATCTCGATGGCCCTGAGTGAGCCTGCTGTATCTGTAGTAAAATAAGGATTGCCTGTGCCTGCGCCAAAGATAACCACCCTGCCTTTCTCCAGATGGCGTATAGCCTTGCGCCTGATGTAAGGCTCGGCTACCTGTTCCATTTTTATTGCACTCTGCAGGCGGGTATTCACGCCTTCTTTTTCGAGGGCTGCCTGCAATGCCATGCCGTTGATAACGGTGGCCAGCATACCCATATAATCGCCCTGAGCGCGCTCTATACCCGTCTCTGCCTCGTTCATGCCGCGGTATATATTTCCGCCACCTATCACAATAGCCACCTGAACACCAATATGAGTAATCATTTTGATCTCTTTGGCATATTGCTCCAGCATCTTGGGGTCTATCCCGAAATTGCGGTCTCCCATCAGCGACTCTCCTGAAAGCTTCAATAAAACACGGCTATACTTTGGCAGCATACTTTACGTTATTAGGCAGTAATATGGTGCAAAGAAATAAAAAAGTTCCCTGTTTTTGTGAGAATTGTGCTAAAAGATATTTTATATTTATCGGGAATGCCTCAGCAGTACAAAACAAGCTATTTTATCGGGATTTTAGCATATATAATTATGCTTGCATTCTCAATAATTTTCTATAAAGAAAGAATCATTTTACTGGACACCGCCAATGGCCTGTTCAATATTATTACCAGCAATTCATTTTCACTGGGCAATTTTCGTTTTGGCAGTGCACTTACGCAAATACTGCCTGTAATTGGGGTAAGAACCGGAGCGCCGCTCGATGCAATTATGATGCTGTACTCGGTGGAGTTTGTGCTGTATTACCTGGCATGTTACCTGGCCTGCGGGCTCATCTTCAAAAGATATGACTTTGGGCTGGTGATACTGCTCGTCAACATCCTCTTTGTTTCACATACGTTTTACTGGACTCCCTCGGAGCTACCCCAGGCAATAGCCCTGCTCATGGTGCTGCTGTCTATGCTAGGCAAGCGGAGCCTGCAATCTGTGACACCCCTTGCCTGGTTTGCTGCTGCTGCCATTATTATTACAATGGCTTTTTTTCACCCGCTTGGTGTGTTCGCTATATTGGGAGCTACAGTTTACCTATATGGCCGGGCCGACCTGTTTGCAGACAAACGGCTGCTGCTGCTTACCACCGGCTCTTTTTTTGTTTTAATCTTATCCAAGGCTGTCTTTTTCAGAACCCCCTATGAACAGCACTCACTGAGCGGGCTTAAAAACTTCGTTACTCTGTTTCCCAACTATCTGAACACTTTTTCAAACAGGCAGTTCCTGCTGAGCTGCTGCACGCTTTTTTATTGGATTCCAATATTATTTGTTCCCACCGTCATTTACTACACCTACTACAAAAAATGGCTTCCTCTCGCATTATTCACCACATCTTTTCTGGGATACCTGATGCTGATCAACGTTTCATACCCCGGTAAAGAAACCCCTATATTCTATATTGAGAATATGTACACTCCGCTGGCGATAATACTGGCATTCCCCTTTATTTTCGAACTGATGCCGCTGCTAGCGAAACGCAACCTGCAACTGCCGGTACTAGCTTTAATTTTACTGACAGGCACCATCAGGGTATTTGCCGTACATGATACATATACCGTACGGCTCAACTGGGAAAGGCGTTTTATCAAAAACCATGGCGGCAAAAAAATGATCTACCCATCGGCACTTGTGCCTATGGATACATTGATAATGACATGGGGTACTCCTTATGAATTCTGGCTATTATCTACTGCCGAGCAGCATAGAACAGTCTCGTTGATCATTGACGAAAAACCAGAACTACGCCTGTGGGCAGCCTCTTTGAATAAATCTCTTGTAGTAAACTGGTATATACAACCATACTCCGGCCTGAACCCGAAATACTTCATAATGACGGACACCATAAACGGCTACGAAATAATCAGAAACAGATAGCAGAAACGTTTGCCGGCAGTTATTTTCTATTCCAATTTGCTGTTTATCCAAGCGTTTCCCCTGTTTTCACAGCCGATCCGAGCCAATGAACCGGCTAGGCAATAACCAACTTATGACTTATCTTTGAACTTTATGCGTAATATAAAAATAATTGAAGTAAGATCAGAAATAGGTGCCGGAACCAGAGGAGCCAGCCTGGGGATTGATGCTGTTAAAATTGCCGCACTTGATTTTATGAGCAACCTGTTTGTAAACTTTCCATCTGAAATAGTGGAAAATGAAAACAGGCTGCTGTATGAACCTATCGCTTCTCCCTACGCAAAACGTATTCAGGGCGTGAATACGATGTTCGAAAGAGTTTCAAAGGCTGTATGCGATACGGTTAAATCAGGTTTATTCCCGCTGGTTCTCGCTGGAGACCATAGCACATCAGGTGCTACCATTGCCGGACTGAAAATGGCTAAGCACAAGCGCCGGCTGGGAGTTGTGTGGATAGATGCGCATGCCGACCTTCATTCGCCATATACTACACCATCTGGCAATATGCACGGGATGCCGCTGGCCATATCGCTGGGCGAAGACAACATTGACAATCAGGTGCATACCCCGGATGCACAAACTCTGGAAGCGTGGAAGAAGCTGAAAAACATAGGCAAGATTGAACCAAAAATAGAGCCCGAAGACATAGTGTTTATAGCTCTCCGTGACTACGAAAAAGAAGAAGAAGCAATTATAAAGCGGAATGGCATAAAAGTGATCCCTGTAGCTGAGATCAGGAGAAAAGGCATAGAAAATGTTGTCAGGCAGACGTTTATGCACCTATCTAACTGTGATGACATTTATATATCCTTTGACGTAGACAGCCTGGACAGTTCCATATCAAGAGGCACAGGCACCCCTGTAAGCAATGGCCTGAGGGAACGTGAAGCAGAGGACCTGATTGCATCTTTTATGCAGCACCATAAGATCTGCTGTTTTGAGATTGCAGAAATAAACCCGACGCTGGACAAAGAAAATATGATGGCTGAAATAGCCTTTAATATCCTGCAGCGGAGCGTGAATTTACTGCTGCTGAATTAGTGCCGCTGTAAAAATACGCGCCTTGATGGGGTTATTTTGTGATGATGCACTTAATGCCCCTCGCACCCAGGACTGTTGATTCAAAAACCGGCTTGTTTCCTTTGCCGTTTTTATACCGCACCACGCTTACCTGGTCAATATAAACAGTATCCCCTGCCTTGCTGCGGCTGTAAATACCCGATGAAATATTACTGGTGACAGTATCCCCTTTGCAATGTTCAAACAATATTTCAGTCATCACTTTCATATTGCCAATAGAATCCTCATACAGTTCCCGTTCAATGTAGTTGAAGTCAAAATCCACCACCTTGTATTTATTTCCCAAAGAGTCGGTGGAGGTAAGCCCCTGTTTGAGCAAACGGTCAAATTCGGCTTTGGAGATTAAACCGCCTTTAAATTCAGAGCGGCCGAGATAGACGGTCGGAAATAGTATTTTTTTTGTATTTGAAGCAGTTTGACCCTTACCATCAGCATTACCGTTTAACTTTTGCTGTGCCAGCAAGTGATATCCTACCGCTGACAGGAAAATAAACAAAACAACTTGTACCGTACGATTGATCATTATCCAAAAATAAAAAAATAAATGTAATCAGGCATACTTTTTATGTCCAACAAGGGGATTGTTTTGGGTTTTAACTTTTGAATTTTTACTTTAGCATCGCCGTATGACAACAAAAGCTTTTTCTTATATACCGCAGAGGCCGCCGTTTGTAATGATCGGCGATATGATCAGTACCAATTCAAAGGAAACGATTACGTCTTTTTGCATACCTGAAGACAATATACTTGTATCCAACGGGTATTTTACCGAACCCGGCCTGGTAGAGAACATGGCACAGACAGCGGGCGCAGGCACAGGCTACAGAATACAAATGGAAGGCAGGCCTACTCCGGTAGGATATATTGCCGCATTAAAAAACGTAACCATTCACTCGTTGCCCAAAGTGAACGAAACAATCACGACAAAGATTACCTTCGAACAGACCCTGCTTAACTTTCATTTTGTAAAAGGTTCGGTTTATGTTGGCGATAATTTAATAGCTACCTGCGAGTTTAAAATTTTCGAAAATCCCAATCCGCCCGCTTAGTCAGCAGCAAGTACTTTTCCCGGCCAACACCAGATATCCATGCCTCCAGTTTACGCAATTGCTTCAAATATTGTATCAGGGCTTGGCCTGGATACGGAAGCACACTGGCAAGCCATTGCTCAAGGCCGAATTGCCATTAAAAAATTTGAAGACCGCTCTCTGAGCAGCACACCGTTCTGGGCATCGATGCTGGCGCCAGGCCAGTGGCAGGCTATAAGCAACCAGACAGCGGGCAATGCTGCACTCACGCCTTTTGAGCAGATGGCCGCATTCTCGATAAAAAAAGCACTGAGTACGCTTGACGAACCAATTGACCTGAATAAAACCGCATTCATACTGTCAACCACAAAGGGCAATATAGAACTGCTGGGCAAGGTGCCCGACGAGCGACTGTTGCTGCATCACTCAGCCAAACAAATAGCGGCACATACCGGAATCGGTGGCAAAACTATTGTCGCCTCTCACGCATGTGTATCGGGGATAGTAGCCCTTCAGTACGGCATGCGCCTGCTACAGTCGGGCCGATTTAAACATGCAATAGTTACCGGGTGCGACAGATTTTCCAAATTTGTGCTCAACGGATTTCAGTCTTTTCAGGCCATATCAGATGAGCCGTGCCGGCCGTTTGACGCAGACAGAAAAGGAATAAATTTAGGCGAAGCTGCTGCCACCATAGTGCTTTCTGCTCACCAGCAGGGAGGCAACGATATACAACTAGTTGCGGGCGCAACGTCAAATGATGCCAACCACATTTCAGGCCCTTCAAGAACAGGAGAAGAACTTGCCATGGCCATTAACAGGGCTATGATAGAAGCGGATATTGCGCCTGCCCGCATAGGCATGGTTTCGGCACATGGCACAGCAACCGTATACAACGACGAGATGGAATCAAAGGCATTTGACCTTGCAGGGCTGCTGCATGCTCCGGTACACAGTTTCAAGGGCTATGTGGGCCATACACTGGGTGCAGCGGGAGTACTGGAGAGCATTGTAACTATTGAGAGCCTAAAACACCAGATGCTCGTCCCATCTTCAGGATACGAAAACCTAGGTGTACCCAAACCGGTAAACGTTTCCAGAAAATTTGAACCTGCCAGCTTCGGGTACGCACTCAAAACAGCATCCGGTTTCGGAGGGTGCAATGCAGTGGCCATATGGAAGAAACCATAGGCATTAAGCATTAAGCATTCAGCTCCTGTACTGCACACCATGCCATCATACCCATACCTGTTTTCATAGCTTCTTCATCAATATCAAAATACGGATTGTGTACCGGGGCTGTAAACTGCCCGCCTTTGCTGGTACCTATGCGAAAGAAACAACCGGGCACATGGTGCGTGTAAAAACTAAAATCTTCTCCTGCCATACGCAAGTCCAGCTCGTGGACGTTTTCAGTGCCCACGTATGCCCTGCCCCACTCCTCCGCCTTTGCGGTAAGAGCAGGATCGTTAAACAATGAGGGGTAGCCCGGCGGAATCTCTATTGTCACTTTTGCGCCGTATGCCTCACAGGTGTTCTTAGTAAAGTCCTTGATCCATTTATGTGCTTCATACCTCCATGTTTCATCCATGGTGCGGAAGGTACCCAGAATCTCCACTTTATCAGGTATCACATTGGTAGCAAACCCACCGGCTATTTTACCAAAAGTGAGCACAGAAGGAATCAGCGGATTAGACTTGCGGGATACCACCTGCTGCAGGCCGGTAATGAGCATTGCTGCAATGGCAATTGTATCCACAGTCTGATGCGGCAGTGCAGCGTGGCCACCCTTACCCTCTATGGTGATATAAATCTCATCGGCACTGGCCATATACTGGCCTGCCCGGAAGCCGAGCGTGCCGGTAACCTGATGCGGATACACATGCAGCGCAAAAATTGCATCCGGCTTAGGGTTTTCAAGTACCCCATCTTTAATCATCAGGCTGGCACCGCCAGGGTGCTTTTCCTCTCCCGGCTGAAAGATCAGCTTCACAGTCCCTTCAAAACTGTCTTTTATATCATTGAGTATGTGTGCAGCTCCCAGCAGGCAGCTGGAATGAACATCGTGCCCACATGCGTGCATTACGCCATCATTTTTCGAGCAGTAAGCGGTTTCGTTTTTCTCCTGTATCGGTAGCGCATCCATATCAGCGCGCAGCGCCACACACTTTTTGCCGGGGTTCCTGCCTTCTATCAGTGCTACTATGCCGGTACCTGCAACACCTGTGGTGTGGCTGATACCCATTTCTGTCAGTTTGCCTGAAATAAATTCGGCAGTGTTGTACTCCTGAAATGAAAGCTCAGGGTTTGCGTGTATATGGTGGCGTATAGCCTGTACCTCCGGATAATACAAACCGGCTTTTTCCCGAATCTGGTCAATGATCATCTCTATCAATTATGCTGCAAATCTAACAGGTTTCAGAACAATTCCACCAGTACGGCACTGTGCGTGCAAATCAGAATGTGCTGATATTAATAATGTCCGGCACAATCATGCTGGGATTAAAAACAGAATTCAATTCCCTGAGCATGCCTGCGGCGTCGCTGCGGTTTTTGTAGTCGCCAACTTTTACCCGGAACCCCGGAGAAATATAGGTAAGGTAAGTACGCACTCCCGGATACATCCTCATGAAATCGTTTTTGACAGCTATGGCTTTATACCTGTCGGGGCCGTTATAAATCTGTACCCTGAAGCCCTTGCCCGATGTTACAGACCTGGCTTTGCGGTACACAGGAGGTGTCCAGCCGGCGGCATGCCCGTTCTCGCCCGGCAGTGGCTTTACGCTTGTTTTAGCAACAGGAGCGGATACCGTGCTTACGGGCTTGCTGGCCTTTGCTTCAGGAACCGGGCTGCCTGTAACAGCAGCTACTTTAGCGCGTGGCCTGGGTTTGGCGGGTACTACTGATGCCGTTTGTTGTTCTGCACTATGCACATGGGTGGTAAGTACTGATAAACGGGGATCGGCGTGCAGCATTACGTTTCCACCGCCACTATTTTGCGCAGATGCCGCTGCTGCACAAACTAACAGCAGCCCCAGCAGGCATATGTAATTCAGCAATTTCATGGTTTATTCTCCCCTGCTTTCTTTTATGATCTGCATTCCTGATGATGTGCCCAGCCTGGTGGCACCGGCACTGATCAGTTCTTTTGCAAATGCATAACTTCTTATACCCCCCGATGCTTTTATCCCGATTCTGGGCGGCAACAGTTCACGCATGAGTTTCACTGCTTCCACTGTCACTCCCTTATCGGCAAAACCGGTTGAGGTTTTCATAAAATTAATCTCGTACTGTCCGTATATCCTGCAGCATGCCCGCAGCTCATTCTCTGTAAGTATGCCACTCTCCACTATCACCTTCAGTACTTTGCCGGAATTGTAAATTGGCTTCAGGCAACTGGTCACCTCCTCCTCCAGCCTGGCAAAATCACCACCCTTCAGCGCCCCCAGGTCTATCACCATATCTATCTCATCTGCCCCTAAATGTAACGCATTTTCTATTTCTTTTACCTTGGTTTCTATGGAGCCAAATCCCAGCGGAAAACCAACAACAGTGGATACAATTACATTAGACCCATCCAGTAGTTTTTTAGCACCCTGCACATACTTAGGTGGGACACATACCCCCACAAATCCGGTCATTGAAGCATCCAGGCAAATCTTGTCTATCTCGGCCAGGGTTGTGGTTTGTTTTAACAGTGTATGCTCAATATAAGGCGCAAGATTCAGGGACATGGTAAATATTTACAGTAAGAGTACAAAATTAACGTCAAATTATTCAATTTTGAAAAATTATATTAAAATTTATTTTTAAAAGATTCGCATTTTAACAACTGTTACAGGCTAGCGGTACTAGCCTATTTTAACTAAAAAAGGGTGCTATTCAAATCTCAGCATAAAGTATTTTTTTACGCCCCAGCAGGGCTATCCCGATGTATTTTTTTACCCGAGGGCTTTTCCCTCGGCCACTATATTTCAGCCCGTTGAGCCTATTAGCATAAGAAGTAATGTAGATTTTCCTTTGTGAAGATTTGAACCGCAGCCTATGAAAAAATAATAGCAAAGGGAAAGCAGTATTGCTTATTTTGCATGAAACAATGCCTATGTTCCACAAACTGATTTTGCTGGCCGCCATAAATCTAATCTTTATACAATGCATAGCCCAGAATAACAAAGGATTTGAAAAGCCGGACTATGCGGGTATTGAAAAGGCAACAAAGGACAAAACATCGGGCAACTACTATCCCAAACTGCTGCAGCGCTACCTGAGCAACGACAACACTCTTACTGATGATGAATGCAAACTACTGTACTACGGTTATTTTTTCCAGGATGGTTATTCCTCTTATGGCTCAGCATCTAAATTCAGCGACTCACTCAAACAGCTGTTCAAAAAACCTACAACCTCCGACGAAGACCGCAGAAACATAATCAGGTACACAAAAGACGACCTCACAACATCCCCGTTCAGCCTGCGCGACCTGTACAGGCTGTTCAACCTGTATCAAGCAGACAATGACAAGGTAAACAGCGACCTGTGCCTGTATAAGCTGGAGAAACTGGCTAAAACAATATCGGGCACCGGCGATGCCCGCACCGATACCACCGGGCTGCATGTACTTACAGTAGAAGATGAGTATACGATCATTGCGCTGCTGGGCTATGAGTTTGGGGGCACCCACACGCAAACAGCCAACCACTGCGACTATCTGGCACTGAAAAAAAATGATTACAACCTGGACGGGTTGTATTTCGATGTAAAACAAATATTTATCCGTTTCGGTAATACCTATAACGGCGATAAAAAATAATGAATTCAGGTTTGGATGCCTGCAATGCTGCCCGCTGCAATGGCTAGGCTTATGGCTTTGCTTTATCCAATGTAAACCCGAACGACGAGCCTACACCCGGTTTGCTTCTCACGTTCACCGTTTGGCCGTGTGCCTCTATGATGTGCTTAACTATCGCCAGGCCCAGGCCTGTGCCGCCTATGGTGCGGCTGCGGCTGCGGTCGGCACGGTAGAATCTTTCAAATATACGGGGCAGGTGCTCCTCTGCTATTCCCGGCCCATCGTCTGATACCTCTATGTACACATGCTTGCCGTCGGTATCGTAGCAGCCGGCAGTAATAGAGCCTCCCTCATTGCCGTATTTGATGGCATTCTCCACCAGGTTCACCAGCACCTGCTTAATCTTCTGCTTGTCGGCGGTAACAAAAATGGAGCCCTCTGTGCCTTTTTTAAACAGCAGTTGCACCTCCCTCTCTTTTGCCTTCAGCGACAATTCTTCATACACATCTTTTATCAGCTCCTGTATAGAGAAAGTTTCCTGTATGAGCGGTATCTTGCCTGACTCCAGCTTAGATATTTCGTCCAGATCATCCACCAGCCGCACCAGCCTGTCTATACTTTTAGAGGCATTGGTAAGGAATTTCACATTCACTGCTTCATCTGTGAGGGCGCCGCCCAGCAGGGTATCTACATAGCCCTGTACCGAAAAAATGGGTGTGCGCAGCTCATGCGCCAGGTTCATCAGAAACTCTTTTCTGAACTGCTCATTGGCCTGCAGCACCTCAATTTCATCCTTGCGCTGGCTGGCCCATTTCTGCACATCTTCGCTCACCTCTTCTATAGATTTCTGAGGCAGTATCTTCTCATAAAAAAACTCCTCTTTCTTAGTGGCCTTGGTCTGGTAAATGAATTTGTAAATGATCTTGATCTTGCGGTAAATGAACCGCTGCAGCGTATAGTAATACAGCCAGTAGATAACCACAAAAGTGGCTGCAAATACCAGCAGGGGCGTGTACCATCTATGCTCCAGCAGCAGGCTGAGCAGGGCATTGGCCGTGGCTATGATAATAGCCGTGAGGAACGACAGCAGCCGCGGCGACAGATTCTTAGTATCCAGCACAGACATTGCCCGAAATTAATGCAAAAGTTGGTTTATGGTGGTAAAAGCAGGGTTAAATAAGTGTTACCTACGCTCTCTGCCCTCGCTCCTCCTCAATCGCG
>OMJB01000139.1 GCA_900299255.1 Sphingobacteriales bacterium | reverse complement strand
GTGCGGTAGATGACATCGCCCCCAAGTTCCTGCAGCGATTCAGGCTTGGCAATAAACTTTTGTCTGGTAAGGTCAGGCAGGTTTATGTAACCGCCGCAAACACCAGCTCCCGAAATAACCAACTCTCCCCTCTCGCCAACAGGCAGCACGTTCATTTGCTCATCTACAATAGCAAGGTTATAGTTGGGCAGGGGAATACCAATGGTTATTGGATCACCGGGTTTCAATGCAATAAGTGTTGCGGTAACCGTAGTTTCTGTAGGGCCATAGCTATTATAGAAACGCCTTGACGGAACTGACCAGCGTGCAAGTACTTGTGTAGTGCATGCCTCTCCGCCTGCGTTCACCAATCTCAGAGTAGATGACATATCGTCCTCCATTACAGCAAGCAAACTAGGCACAGCATGGAGAACAGTAATCCGGTTATTGCGCAGGACATCGCCCAATTCGTCTATTGATTTTGCAGTTGCGGCATCAGCTACCCAAAGTGTGGCCCCGGCAAGATAGCTGATCCAGGTCTCTTCGCACCACATATCAAAAGAGACAGAAAACCCCTGATATACCTTATCATTATCTGTTACCTCAAGAACAGTATTTTCTGCTCTTACTAAATGGCATATGTGGCGATGCTCAATGGGTATTCCTTTGGGCTTCCCTGTGCTTCCTGATGTATACAGAACATATGCCCAATTGCGCGGCGAAGGGCCGGGGGTGACAGGAATATGCTCACTATTGCCTGGCATTGACACCACCGAAAAACACGGTATGCCTAAATTAACCTTTTCTTTTCCTATATAGCCTTTCGCACCCACTTCGGTAAGCACGGCCTCCAGGCGTTCAGCGGGCATTTCAAAATCAAGTGGTACATAAGCGGCTCCGGTTTTTACTATCCCGAGAACTGCCACATGTAGCCCTAAACCACGAGGCCACCACAAGCCCACAGAATCGCCTGGGCCTAAACCCTGACTGGCCAAGTATGCAGCCATGGCGTCGCTCCAACGATCTAGTTCACTATAGGTAACTGAAGTGTCACCAAAAATCAATGCAGTGTTTCCTGCAAATTTCTTTGCGGAAGCACGGAATATATCCGCAAGTGTTTCCTCCTGCAAAAGATCTGGCCGCACTGCACCGGAAACTATACTTTTACTAATGTTTTGCAAGCTCGATATAACTATAGAATTTAAACGAAATATACAACAAAGTTCAGGTTTATCTGCGACTTAAAACTTTAGCAGGTAATAAATAAAGTATAAATTTTCTTTTTGGCATGGGCGTTTTATTTTTGGGTTTCAAATCGAAGTATGACACCTGAAAGAGCAGCAAAAATCAAAAAAGTTCTTGACTACCGGCAGCCTGGTTTGATTGTAGTGATGGAAAACGTTCATGACCCGCATAATATCTCTGCGGTGCTGCGTACATGTGATGCTGTAGGGGTGCAGGATGTTTTCATATTAACTACAATAATGCCTCGCCACAAAAAACTGGGCAAAAACAGCTCTGCCAGTGCATTAGGCTGGCTGACTATCCATGAGTATGACAATACTGAAGAGTGCATGACAGCCTTAAAAAAGATTGCCAACAAAGTATACGCTACCCACCTTGGCGTTGAGTCAAAGTCATTGTACGACCTGGACTTTAAAGAGGATATTGCGCTTGTCTTTGGCAATGAACATACAGGTGTAACAGAGGAATGCCTGAAATACTGCGACGGCAATTTTATCATACCGCAGGTTGGCATGGTGCAATCGTTGAACATTTCGGTGGCATGTGCAATCACATTATATGAAGCGTTCCGGCAGAAATTTCTAAACGGGAGCTATGATGGCTCACCTAAATTGACGGATGACAGATACAAACAATTGGCAGAAAGCTGGAATTTGTACGAGTGACAAAAAAAAATCCACACGTTTGTGTGGATTTTTCAATTTACACATACTGAATTGCCCTAGTTTCCAAGGTATGTTTTCAATAACTGGCACCTGCTGGCAGTACGCAGCTTAGTAATTGCTTTATCCTTGATCTGACGGACACGCTCACGTGTCAGTGAGAATTTTTCACCAATATCCTCCAGGCTCATCGGGTTAGCTACACCGATACCAAAATAGAGTTTAATCACATCGCGCTGACGGTCGGTAAGCGTACTTAATGAACGTTCGATTTCACAACGGAGTGATTCACCATGATACAAACCAGCATCAGCCGAATCTGAGTTGGGATTTTCAAGAATGTCCAACAGTGTATTGTCCTCACTGTCAACAAAAGGAGCATCAACTGACACATGCCTTGCGGCAACGCCCAATGTTGTTTCTACCTCTTCGGTACCAATATCCAGTAACTCTGCGAGTTCTTCAGTTGACGGCTCTCGCTCGTATTCCTGCTCCAACTGTGAATACGCCTTACTGATTTTATTTGAAAGGCCAACTTTGTTTAACGGCAAACGCACAATCCTCGACTGTTCGGCTAAGGCCTGCAAGATAGACTGACGAATCCACCACACGGCATAAGAGATAAATTTAAACCCACGAGTCTCGTCGAAACGTTGTGCTGCTTTAATAAGGCCCAAATTACCCTCGTTAATCAAATCACTCAAAGACAAACCCTGATTCTGGTATTGCTTTGCTACTGATACTACGAAACGCAAATTGGCTTTTGTGAGTTTTTCCAAAGCCCTCTGGTCACCTTGTTTGATCCTGATTGCCAGCTGAACCTCTTCTTCGGGAGTAATGAGGTCCACTTTCCCAATCTCCTGAAGGTATTTCTCTAGGGACTGGCTTTCACGGTTTGTAATTGACTTGGTAATCTTTAACTGACGCATTGACATAAGTAAAGAATTAGTGGTTTCAAAATAGCAGGTAACAAAAAAACCGATGGGGTAAAAGGTGGTATTATTTAAACAAAACTAAGGGTCTTAGCAATTCAACCCAAAAAAAATTTATCATTACATTAACACAATATTGTTACATTCATCAATACAGTAAATATATATTTGAAAGATTGCGGAATAAAATTTTGATTCTAGGTACATTTTTTTATTATTGCAGTTAAACTAACATCAGTGAGTAGCCATACAATGAACAAAAAAAAGGTAATGTACTCGGTAGAATTCCCAATAAGATGCTCTCCGCCTATACTGTACACATTTTTATCAACACCCGTTGGTTTACAGGAATGGTTTGCGGACAAGGTTGATCAAAAAGACAACGTGATGCATTTTACCTGGAACGGGAGTACCGACACCGCCGAAATACTTGAACACATAGAAAATGAATTCATAAGATATCGCTGGGATCATTACGGCAAAGATGAATTTTTTGAGTTTAGTATTGAACAAAGCCAGGTAACAAGCGAAACAATACTCAGAATTACGGATTTTGCTGACAAAGCAGATATCAAGGATCAGGAAAGGCTTTGGAACTCTCAGGTAAGTGACTTGAAACACCGGATAGGTAGTTAAATTTGAAGGAAACGACGGAAGTTAATCAAGAATTTTAAGCCATTATTTTACTACGCTTTTTAACTAGGCCATTGCCTGCTTGCCATTTGGCAGGCAGGCTTTTTCATTTTTATAACTTTGCAGGAAATGCCAAACCTAGGTAAAGCTTTATATTTTAACTAGGTTTGCAAAACACATAACGCCAGTTGGTAAAGAAACTAGACATATTAATAATCAAGAGCTTCATTGGCCCTTTTATTGTCACATTTTTTGTCTCTCTGTTTGTGCTGGTCATGCAGTTTTTCTGGCTGTATATGGATGAGCTGATAGGCAAAGGAATTGGCATGCTGCCCATCTTTCAGCTGCTGATTTATATGTCTGCTACACTTGTCCCACTAGCTTTGCCTTTAAGTATTCTTCTTGCATCCATCATGACTTTCGGCAACATGGGTGAAAATTTCGAACTTGTTGCCATAAAATCATCCGGCATTTCACTACTTCGTTTTCTGAGGCCATTGTTCCTGTTTATGGTGTTCATTTCAGCACTTGCTTTTATTTTCAGCAACAATCTTATACCAGTAGCCAACCTTAAAGCACTGACGCTTCTTTACGATGTTCGTAATGCTAAACCAACGCTGAACATTAGAGCAGATCAGTTCAACAACGACATACAGGGTTTTTCTATCAGAGTTGGCAGTAAGGACAAAGATGGCAAAACAATCCGCGACATCCTGATCTATGACCATACCGACATGATAGGCAATAACAAAGTAATCATTGCCAAAGAGGGGGAGATGGTTTCTTCAGCCGATAAACGGTCTCTCATATTTAAGCTTAGAGATGGTTGGAGGTACGAAGAAGGCTATACAAGGGGCATGAATGACTATACACAGACCCGAATGCACTTTGCAAAATGGAATAAAGTTTTTGATCTTTCAGGCTTCAGCTTCAACAGGTCCAACGAAGGCCTTTTCCGCAACGCTTACCAGATGATGAACGTTTCGCAGCTATCTGAAAATATTGACAGCCTGAAAAAATCCAGAATCAAGAGTTTTAAAACTGTAACCACTTATATCACACCTTATGTTTCAATTGGTGGCAATCAAAAGGAAAGCGATCAGGTATCATCGGCCTTGAAGAAAGTTACAAGGACAGGAAGGAAATATGATTCTACATTTCTTGAGTTAATACCGGATTCTTTTCGGGTTGCGTCACTTCAAACTTCAGCAAATAACATTCGTAATTTTAAAGCTCTTATGGACATCAGTGCCCTTAATAAAAAACTTGACGCAGAGAATTATGTCAAATATGCTATTGAATGGCACAGGAAATTTACCTTATCGTTTGCCTGCATTTTATTATTTCTGATTGGTGCTCCGTTGGGGGCTATTATCAGAAAAGGTGGCCTTGGCATGCCATTGGTTATCGCAGTGGTTTTTTTCATGACATTCCATATCCTGAACATTACGGGTGAAAAGCTAGCTAAAGCAGGGTCTTCCGAACCCTGGCTTGGCATGTGGATGTCATCGCTAATTTTGTTGCCCCTCGCTTTCTGGCTTGTAAAAGCAGCGAGAAATGATTCGCAGATATTTACCAAAGAATGGTACAGCAGAATCTGGCGTAGAATAAAAAACACTTTACCACTAAAACCGGCTTCTTGATTAACAAAAGGCAAATATCAGGCAATCAATTTTTCACCATTCCGTTTTTAATATGGGTGGTAACAGGTGGCATAATGCTGATTACTTTTAGCAAGGCTGACCTGTTCTTTGGGATCAACAGCCATTATTCAGCGTTTGGGGATATTTTCATGTATTATATTACATGGTTGGGACAGGCTGAAATTATTATCCCGTTTTTATTTTTTCTGATGGTATTCCGCCGATTCCGCAACTGGCAATATTTTTTTACTGCCCTTCTCTGCAATATCATACCGTTTTTTATACAGCAGGGCCTTAAATACTGGCTTAACGAACCGAGGCCGAGGGCATTGTACAGGGGAATGCCGGGCATGCATTTTCGGCCCGAATGGCCTGTGCTTTATACCAGCAGTTTTCCCTCGGGGCATACGGTAGGGGCTTTCAGCTTTTTCTGTTTGCTGGCACTAATGCTGGATTCGAAATACCGCTACGTGGGTTTTTTGTTTTTTGTAATGGCACTCTCTGTTGCCTACTCAAGAATTTACCTGACCGCACATTTTTTCAATGACGTATATTTCGCCAGTATCATCGGCACCATCACTACGATGCTCATTTATGTATTAATGGAAAGAACAAAATCAGGTTTTATCAGGAAATAAAGAACTGGATATGCAAAAATTTTTTCCTTATGCCTTCATATCCATAATAGCAGGATTACTGTTCTTCACTTTTTTGGGCCACGTTCACCTCTTTGACTGGGATGAGATTAATTTCGCCGAGTGTGCCCGCGAAATGATTGTATCAAAAGATTATCTACGTGCCCAAATTGATTTTATGCCTTTTTGGGAAAAACCGCCATTCTTTATCTGGATGCAGGTATTGTCCATGAAGCTATTCGGTGTTGGTGAATTCGCCGCACGGTTTCCCAATGCGCTTACTGGTGTTATTACGCTTATTGCTGTTTATTATGCAGGCAAGCGCGTACACAATGAAAAAATCGCTTTCTGGTGGCCACTGCTGTTTGTAGCGTGCTGGCTACCGCATATTTATTTCAAATCCGGAATCATTGACCCTGTATTCAATCTTTTCATTTTTGCCTCTTTTTTTCAGGTATGGGCACTCAAACACTCGAGGCAAGTGGCTTTTCATGCCACAGCCGCAGGATTATTCCTTGGGATGGCCGTGCTCACCAAGGGCCCTGTTGCAGTGCTGATTGCTGTTATAGCACTTGCAGCCTACCTGATTATTAACAGAGGATTAAATGGCTATAAAGTGAAACATCTCCTTGTTATTGCACTAACCGCCACATTACCTTTTCTTCTGTGGATGGCAGCTGCTGTTGCAGCACATGGAGTTGCATATGGTAAGTGGTTTATGTCGGAATTCGTATCCTACCAGATCAGGTTGTTCAGCACAGAAGATGCTGACCACGGAGGCCCCTTTTTCTATCACTTTGTTGTATTGCTGATTGGCTGCTTCCCTGCATCAATATTTCTCTTTGAGTTTATAGGAAAAAAAAATTTACGGCAGGCTAGAGCAAACGATTTTACAAGGTGGATGTGGATACTGTTTTGGGTAGTGTTGTTGCTTTTTTCAATAGTAAAGACAAAAATCGTTCACTATTCCTCATTGTGTTATTTTCCGCTTACCTATCTGGCGGCACTACAGTTGGCACAACTAAGCAATGATTCGCAAAAATTAAAAAAGTCAGTCAGAATATTGCTTATTACAATCGGATCAATTGTAGCACTACTGATAGCTGGATTGCCGTTGGTGGGCCTGTATAAACAAAAGCTAATTCCTTTGATAGAAGACCCCTTTGCTGCCGGCAATCTTGCTGCCAATATCCCGTGGAGCTATTTAGAAAGTATCTGGGGGATACTTTATTTGGCCGGAATATGGTTAGCTGTAATATTTATTAAGAAAAATTTCCGGAATGGTATGATAGCCCTTTGCCTGTGCCAGATTATTATCATTCAGGTAGCAGTTATACATTTCACACCAAAGGTTGAAGGATATACCCAAAGAGCCGCAATTGAATACTTTCAGAGTCTTGCAGGAAAAGACGTTTATGTGAAACCGCTTGATTATATGAGCTACGCGCATCTGTTCTACTCAGGCAAAACAGCTGCAACAAACCAGAACTATTATGCCTATAGGCATAACAATAAGGGAGAAGCAACATCGCAGGAAGCAAACGAAGGGTGGTTGCTTTCAGGTAATATTGATAAACCTGCCTTCTTTATTTGCAAGATTCAAGACAAACAAAAGTATCTGGCAATGCCTAAACTGGAACAAACAGGTGAAAAAAACGGATTCGCCTTTTTTAGGAGAAAATAAAATACTTTAACCTTTCTGGATGCGCATTTTCAAATGTGACAATATAAGAGAAGTTATACCTATTGTTTGTTGCAATGATGAAAATAATATTAATTTAATTATATTATTCCGATTTTTTTAAAAATAGATTGAAAATAAAAGAAAAATAATATTTTTAGTCCGTTATCAAATTTGATAGTTCATGCAATTTGAAAAGGTAAAGAAGTATATACTGGGCAGGCTCAAAAAGGAATTGACCAAGAACTTAACTTACCATAGCCTTGAACACATAAAGGACGTGTATGCTGCTGCCGAGCAGCTCGCTTCTCTCGAGAAAATAAGTGAAGATGAAAAACAGTTGTTGCTTACTGCGGTTTTATTTCACGACTCAGGATTTTTATATTCACAGAAAGACCATGAAAAACTATCCTGCGAATTAGCCCGGCTACATTTGCCTGAATTTGATTACGGGCCTGAACAAATTGAACAGATTTGTGGGATGATTATGGCAACACAAATACCGCAAAATCCAAAAAACAAACTGGAAGAAATTATTTGCGATGCAGACCTGGATTACCTGGGACGTGAAGATTTCTTTAAAATCGGGGATAAATTATTTGGTGAGCTGGTTATGTATGGAATTATTGATGATGAACACGAATGGAATAAACTTCAGGTCCGCTTTCTGGAAAAGCACCATTATTTTACAAAGTCAGCAAAGAAACTCAGAAGGGAAAAGAAGGCAGAGAATCTTCTTTTGGTAAAATCGAAGATTAAGAAGTAATGCTTAAATTAATAAAACACTTACCGGAAAATTTACAGGATTTTATCTATACCGTCAGCGGCGTGCTGTTTTGTAGTTTTGCGCTCAAAGGTTTTCTGGTACCTAACGGAGCTCTGGACGGCGGTGTTACCGGTATTTCCCTGCTTATCCATGAAGTATATCATGTAGATATCGCATGGGTTATTGTTGCAATAAACATTCCCTTCATTATTGTTGGTGCTTTACAGCTGAATCTGAGATTTGCGCTCAAAACTTTCGCCAGTATTATCCTATTAGGCTTGTTTCTGGAATTCCTGCCATTTCCGGTTATTACGGACGACAGGATACTCGTTTCGATTTTCGGAGGTTTTTTCATGGGCACAGGTATTGGCATGGCCATGCGAGGAGGCTGCTCCATTGATGGGCTTGAAATAGTTGCACTATATACATTGAAAAAAAGCAGTTTTACAATCAGTGAAATTATTCTGGGGTTCAATGTGATTATTTTTCTAGTGGCAGCTTTCAAACTAGGGCTAGAAACCTCGCTCTATTCAATGCTCACCTATTATGTGGCTTCAAAAACCATTGATTACGTGATAGAAGGGCTTGAAGAATATACCGGTGTAACTATCATATCTGGACAGAGTGAAAAGATTAAGGAAAAACTGGTGCTACAGATGGGAAAAGGTATAACCATTTACAAGGGGGAAAAAGGATTCTTAAAAGATAACTTCCATCATCACGAAGCATGTGACATTGTTTTTACAGTGGTAACAAGGCTAGAAGTAAGGAGATTGAAGAATCTAGTGCACACGATTGACCCGCACGCATTTGTGTTTACAAACACGATCAAAGAAGTTGCCGGAAAAGGCGGCGTTGTAAAACACAGAAAAGGCCACTAACTATTAAAACATTCATTAATTACCATTACATAGAATTATATTTGCTTTGATAAAACTAACAACTATGCAAAAAGATACTGCCATTTTTAACCTCATAAATGAAGAACTTGGCCGCCAACGCAGGGGATTGGAACTGATTGCTTCTGAAAACTTTACCAGTCTGCAGGTGATGCAGGCCATGGGTAGTGTTATGACCAACAAATATGCCGAAGGTTATCCGGGAAGGCGGTATTATGGTGGCTGTGAGGTGGTTGATATCAGTGAACAATTAGCAATAGACCGGGCAAAAGAAATGTTTGGAGTTGGCTACGCCAATGTGCAACCGCACAGCGGCAGCCAGGCAAACACTGCGGTTATGCTGGCAGTGCTGCAGGCAGGCGACACAATACTTGGGCTGGACCTGAGCATGGGTGGCCACCTTACTCATGGATCCCCTGTGAGCTACTCAGGCAAGTTGTATAATGCGGTACACTACGGACTGGTAAAAGAAACCGGGCTTGTTGATTATGACGACATGGCAAAGAAAGCGGCCGAGCATAAGCCCAGGCTTATTATTTGCGGTGCATCTGCTTACAGCCGCGATTGGGATTATGCCCGTATTCGTGCAATAGCAGATAGTGTAGGCGCTATGGTAATGGCTGATATCGCCCACCCTGCAGGCCTGATTGTGAAGGGATTGCTCAGCAGCCCGTTTGAACACTGCCATTTCGTAACAACCACAACTCATAAAACTTTACGTGGGCCACGTGGCGGACTGGTGATGATGAAACATGATTTTGAAAACCCTTTTGGACAAAAGGGGCCTAAAGGTGAAATAAAGATGATGAGCAACTTGCTAGATATGGCTGTTTTCCCCGGCACACAAGGAGGGCCTCTTGAGCATGTAATTGCTGCCAAAGCTGTTGCGTTTTATGAGATACTCGATGAGTCATTTACCGTTTACGCAAAACAGATCGTATCTAATGCTCAGGCAATGGCAGCCGCATTTACAGCTAAAGGATACAACATTGTTTCTGGCGGTACTGATAACCATCTGATGCTGATAGACCTGCACAATAAAAATATTACCGGTAAAAAGGCTGAAAATACACTGGTTAAAGCCGACATCACCATCAACAAAAACATGGTTCCGTTCGATGACAGGTCTCCGTTTATCACATCTGGTATCCGTGTAGGCGTTTCTGCAATGACCACGAGAGGGCTTAAAGAATCAGATATGCAGCAGATTGTTACCTGGCTAGACAAAGTAATTACGGCACCTGATGACGAGCAGGTAATAGCAACTGTAAGAGGAGAAGTAAATGAGTTTATGGTGAACTTTCCGCTGTACCCTGAATTGTAGTTGTAATTTGTCTCAGTTACCTCGGTTTACTAAGTAAGATCATTGCGGCCGTTTTGTCAATTCGTGTGTCCTTAACCGATTTCTTGAGATAGTCACTGATTTCAGCTGTTTCAGCATAGTTATAGGCTATTTTCCCATTCTGGTCTTTGGTGCCTGGGTTTGCCCCTTTCTTAAGCAGTACCTCAATAACGTCCACTTTGGCATTTTGTGCCGCCAGCATTAGCGGTGTAATGCCTTCATTCGATAGTGCATTTACATCGGCACCATAATCAATTAGCATGGAACAAATTGCCTTACCACTATAATATGCGCAGGCTACCATCAACGGGGTTCGGCCTTTCGGAGACCTTGGTTTATCCGCAGTAGCCCCATGCCTCAAAAGAAATGACACCGACCACAAATCCGCCCACCGGCAGGCTGTCATAAGCGCAGTTGTGCCGCTCGCATCTGCGGCATTCACATCTGTTCCCTTTTTTATCATTTCAGCCGCCGCTACGGAATCCTGAGCAGACAGCAAAGATGAAAATGACTGTGCGTATCCGGCACCTGCAGTTAGTACAACCAACAAACCAGCTAATACCTTTTTCGATGCTCCTATGACTTTTGAATAGTACTAAAAAAATACAATAAGCGAAACCATGAAGCCCTACCCTTTCGTGTCCAGTGCCTTTGTAATCCTTAAAACCATGTCCTGAAGATGATACCTGCTCATCTTGTCTTTCACAGACGGAATTGCCGACGCAATTTCTGATTTTAGTGCTATTAACTGGCCTCGAGACACTGAAATAGCATCAGAGTTTTTATTATAGAAGGCAGTCACAGGTACACCTGCATTTCCAGCGGGCGGGTTGTTTATGACATCTACCAATGCCTCTATATAGGCTTTCTGTAGCTGCCTTCTGTTGCCGTCTATTACCTTGTGTGTTGTCAGTTCACTCCATACACCCTTTTTTACGTCATCTATCATCTTATCCAGCGTATAGGTTTGCTGTTCGCCAAAACGATTCGAATTGATACTTAGGCGGTTCATCCTGCCACCAGACAGCAAACTTTTAAGAATGTTTACCTGTAAAAAGTTGACTGCTTCAGGTGCAACCGGATTGTTAATCTTGTTTAAGATATCTTTATCCATCAGCCAAGTGGGCGTTTCAAACAAATTGCTGTTGAGAAATGAAACTGCCTGCTCCTGTATTAATTTGGGTACAGGTTCGTAAACGTTTTCACCAGCCTGCTCTACGCTTTTTGGAGATTCATATACCCCACCCACATTTTTCAAAACATGGCCCATATACCTGCCAAACTGCTGCACAAGCGCATTGTACATGTCCCTTAAATTCTCGTACTTATCCGCTTCTTCTTTTGTCCACTCAGGCAATTTGGTAATTATCCGCTTCATGTTCTTAATGCCGTATTCACTTGCCTTCACACTGTTGTCACCCAGATCTTCAGTCTGCGAACGCGGATCGAAAGGATTCGATTCGGTACCAAACCACAAACGCGGATTAGCTTTTAAGCTGTCTACAATCCATTTGTTAGTAATCAGTTTATCCTCTTTCTCGTCTTTTGCAAAACTCTCTTTGTAGCCCCATTGAATAGCCCACATATCATACTCCCCTATTCGTGGGAACAAGCCTGCCTCACTTATATTATCTTCTGGCTGAGCCACATAATTAAACCTGGCATAATCCATTATCGAAGCAGTATGCCCGTGCGATTCAACCCAGGCTTTGTCTCTAAGTTTTTCTACGGGCGTCCGGCTGCTGCTGCCCATATTGTGCCGCAACCCCAGCGTATGCCCAACTTCGTGCGACGAAACAAAACGGATCAACTGCCCCATCAATTCATCGTCGAATTCCATTTTTCTGGAACGTGGGTCTACCGCAGCCGTCTGAACCATATACCAGTCATGTACCAGTTTCATGACATTGTGGTACCAACCTATGTGGCTCTCTATAATTTCGCCGCTCCTGGGGTCGTGTACATTTGGCCCATAGGCATTTGGAATATCAGAAGGCAAGTAACGCAACACTGAATATCTGGCATCCTCAAGGTTCATTGTTGAGTCTTTTTCATTCCACTCTTCAGCGTGTATTGCATTTTTGTATCCAGCCCTTTCAAATGCCTTCTGCCAGTCGTTTACGCCTTGTATCAGATATGGCCTCCACTTTTTGGGTGTTGCAGGGTCTATGTAATAAACAATTGGCTTTTTAGGTTCTACCAGTTCTCCACGCTTCCACTTTTCAATATCTTCTGGCTTGGGCTCCAGCCGCCAATGCACAATAAACTCCTTACCGTCTGCCTTTTGTTGCTTATCGTCGTACACCTCAAACTGATCAGAGAAAAATCCAACGCGAGGATCATACATTCTCTTTTTCATTGGCACCTTGGGCAGCAGAATAAACGAGTTGTTCATTTCCAGTGTTACCGCACTAGCTTCATAAGCCGCGGGCAATGTCACCGACGGAAAAGGGCTGACACCTCCCTGCGGCATGAACGACGGAGTAGAATTAAAAGTTCGCACCACTCTAACTTCAGTATTGATAGGATAGCTGTTAATATTGAGTATGTAACTGCGGTCATTTATTTGCCCGGAAAGATTGAATTTCTTTTTGTTAAATTCACCAAGGCTGATGGGTTGATTGTCTCCTTTGAAGAAATCAGAAACATCTATAACAACAGAAGCTGAATCCTTACTATATGCTTTTATCTCAAAAGCCTGAGCTATTGGGTTCAGATTTGAATTGGTTACTGCCTTGTAAATTTCATTGGTTGAATCCGCAACACTGATCACTGTTACCACCCGAAGAAAAATATTGTTCGATGGCCCCTTTTCCCAAACAATCGTTTGGTAGTTTACCATCTCACCAGCATAGATACCGCCTCCACCGGCTGTTTTGCTGTAACGGGTAGTTACTATCATTTCACGTTTTAGCAGCGAGTCTGGTATTTCAAAGTACCACTTCTCATCTACTTTATGCACGGTAAGCAATCCGCGCTTGGTTACAGCTTTATCTGTAATCACTTTATCATAGGCTTTAGGGCCTTTCTTCGAAGCGCTGTCTGCAGGCTTCTGAGCCATCGCAGGAGTAGTTGGAGCCGATGCTCCTTTCTTATTCTTGTGCCGGGCTGTGGCACCAACCACCATGCACATGAGTGCAGGAACGATGAGATACTTTTTCATTGAAACCTCTTATATAAAAAATAGTAAAACCTGATGGAAGGTTGTTAACTTCAGATTGCTGCGCGGTATACATCAATACCTTGTCCGGAGTAATGACCTTTGTAAAAAATTAACTACCGAATACGAAAATACTTATTCCATTTCGTAACCAAACTTTTTGTTCAGCACACCAACTATAAGCCTGATTGACTCTTTAGTAAGTGGCTTTATCAAATAATACTCAACATTGGTATTTGTCTGCGCACGCATCATATCGTTCTTGTTGATTGACGAAGACAATATATGCACCTTTACTCTGTCTTTAATGCTTTGGCTTAGTTTATCAAATTCATCAAGAAACTCCCATGCATTCATAACAGGCATACTTATATCCAGCAGTACAATTACTTTTTCATCAGTCTGTTTTGAATATCTTTCAATTATACAATCCAGCCCGTCTCTGGCATTTATGAAATCAGTTACAACCGCATCTGGAAAAGCTTTTTCAATAATCCTTCGGCACAGCTTGTTATTAATAATGTCATCATCAATAATGATAAAATCCCGAAAGTGGCCCATTAGTGCGTAAACTTTGTACTAAAATTAATTAATTCCCAATAATTTTTATTCGCATCAAAGATAGCTTGTAGGTTGTTTAAAAAAAATACTTTCAGCCTGATTCCTTTAAAGAAATTTACAAAAAATCAGTTGATTCATAAAACCGAACACTACTTTCCCAAAATGAAACAGCTTTCACTATCGTGAAAGCTGTTTGCAAACAATACTCTATAATAAGTTACCGCAACAACGTTACGTTGCCTTTATGATTTTCTTTTTGACCATCCTTAAATGTTGCATCTATTATATAAACAAAGACACCTTCAGGCTGATCTGAATTGTTGAACTTGCCGTCCCAACCTTTTCCATCCAGAGATGTAGTTGAAAACACAAGTTCACCCCAACGGTTATAGATTTTCATACTAAATGATGTAAGGCCTTTTGTCAGCAACTGCCTAGGGAAGAAATAGTCATTCATACCGTCGCCATTTGGCGTAAATACGTTTGGCAGATTCATATAACAATCGTTAGCTACAACAATTGTATCAGTGGAACTACATCCTGCTATTGACACTTTTACAAAATAAGTACCGGGCGAAGTTACTTTGATTGAAGAAGCCGAAGAACCATTGCTCCAGTACCATTTTGCCATAGGGTCCTTGCTGTTATTATTGTCTGCAAGTATCAAAGGAACACCTCCAGGGCATATTGTAGTATCAGATCCTAGATATACATTTGGTGCAGGGAATACATTAACAACTGCCGTAGCTGTTTTTGTAGGGCACACTTTGTAATAAGCATAAGCAGTTACAGTAAATGTTCCCGCACGATCGAATGCATGAGGAGCAGGGTTCTGATTCACCAGGCTGTCACCATCATCAAATACCCATGTAAGCCTCGTCATATCATCACCAGTACCATTTGCTGTAAAGGTAATTTCCGTACTACGGCAGATGACACTGTCAGTAATATTCAATGTAGGTGTTGCAAAATAATCAACCTGCACAGTAATCTTTGACCGCTGGCTCTCGCATCCGGCAGCTGAAACCTGGCTCACATACCATACAAACTTGCCTGGCAGAAGCGTAGACGGCACGGGAGCGGTTGTAGAACCGGTTCCACCGGTAGCAGTAGTATACCACCTTAAACCTGTACCACCGGCAGTTAGAGGAGCAGCAGCATCAAACTGGCAATATTCCAGATCAGCCACAGTTGGAGCATCTGGTGTCTGATTCACAACAACATCAGTTGTAACTGTTGAAAAACAGCCGTTCAGAGATACCGTAACTGAATATGTACCGGCACTTGCCACGGTAATGTGGTCAATAAACGGATTTTGAGAATAGCTGTAAAATCCACCAGGGCCATTCCACAAAAATGAAGAAGCACCGTTAGAAGATGAACTGGTGAGGAACAGAGTATCACCTGAACATACCGGGCTGCTGTTAGCGGCAGATGGGAATGGATAAGGCTTGATAACCACAAAAATACTATCTTCATTGAAACAGTTATTCAGTTCAACAATCAAATGATACATTCCACCGTTTGCGTAAGTTGTTGGCGCAACAATAGGATTTTGAACACCTGAGGTAAATCCGGCTGGGCCAGTCCAGGAATAATTAACACCTGGTGTGCTTGTGGAACCAAGTGTAAGCGGATCGCCAAGGCAAACTGCACTGTTGCTGGTGAGCACAGGGCGTGCAGGATTTGGTGGATCGCTTAATACAAGCGGGCCAATAACATTGTACGGGCAGAAGTTTGTAGTTCCGGTTGCTACAACTGTGATATTGCTGTACAGCCCGGCTTTAAGCCCTGTAAGAACTACAACACCACCTGGCCCAGCAACCAATGTCTGGCTCTGGAAAACGCCATTAAATAAATAAGTAACTGTAAACGTACTTCCTGCAACCAAACCGTTCAAAGTAATCGTCCCGTTAGAATCCAGGCACCTGGTTGGGTTGGTAGAACCGGTAATGCTGATTATAGTAACAGGCCCATCATTGATTGTTAATGTATGGGTATCTGTACATCCAGTGGCATCAGTAACCGTTACGGTATAGACAACCGAGCCCCCCGGAGGGCCACCGAATAGCCCAGTTGCAGTTGGCGTAGTTTGCACAGGAGAAGTGCTCCATGCATAAGTAAACGGAGGTGTACCAGCTGTTACCGTAACTGTACCTGTTCCATTACTTAACCCGTCACAGGTTACATCAGTACCGGATACAGTACTGGAAACATGGCCCACACGTACCCGGATGGTTGTATCTTTTGTACAACCAACCGCATTGACCACATGTACGCTATAAACAGTTGTAGCCCCAGGGGCAGCAACAGGATTAGCACAGTTTGTACAACTCAAACCAGTTGCGGGCGACCAGCTGTAGGTAAGTGGCAAGGCAACGTCAGTAGCACCCGACGTGATGGTAGCGCCTGAACCAGAACAAATCAGCGTATCAGGCGTAGGGTGCAACCTCAAATGTGTTGGAGATATAGTTGTGTACAGCGTATCCGGGCAACCATAACCCGCATATGGTGTTAGTACAACAGCATACGTTGTGGTAGTTGCCGGAATTGGAATAATTATCGTATCAGTGGCTCCATACACAACAGTAAATGTTGCAGAATCATACCATGTATAATATTCATACCCGAATGGAGCAATAAGCCTGGTGGTAGTTGCGGTGTCATCGCAAGTTACGCCTGATACCTGGAAAAGGCCGCAGCTCATATCAAAGTAACCGTAGCCAAAGTGCCCGCTCGCGCCGCAGTCTCCACTGGCAAAATCAATAGTAACTGTAGTACCTCCCAAACCAGTCAGGTTAATGGTTGCAGTAGTCCAGCTCTTATAGTTAACAGGGCCGCCCCCGGTATGCAGTGAGCCAACGGGTGACAATATAAAACCAGGCAATGAGGCATCAGCTACATAACTATAGGCTGCGCATGGTATTGGTGTTGATGTAATTGAATCATAAGCATTTACCTCAAACCTGGGCTGAATAGAAGGAGGATGACCAGGGTTTTCCAAAACAACCGCATAACGGTATACAAGTGCAAAGTTAACCACACCTGTGGGGACCCTTACATAGTACCTGGCTTTCTCTGAATGCGCGCCATTGCTGTCGTTGCCCAGATGCATGGAGAATAATCCTCCGCCCGGGCTAACTATAGGAAATGACCCATATGGATCCAGAGCGGCACCTGCTGTCAGCACATGCCTGAAAGGCAAAGGGCCCGTAATAGTTGGTGTCACAATTGGGCAACAAGTTCCTATCAGATATTCCCAATTAGCCGTAGTACCCAATTCAAAATCAATATTCGATGGGCAAGGGTTGGTTTGGGCAACCGAGGAATTTTTAAAACCCAGCAGTACCAATAGGAATAGAAGGGTAATTTTGTTATTCATTAAATATCAGTATTTGGCGCGCGTTAGTTAAAAAAAAGTTACTTCTGTATAATAGACAGGAAAAACTTTTCAATCGTCAAGCAAATTATGAAAAAAATATCTGAAATCACAAAAAAACACCAAATAAATTATAACCGTATATTCACATGCCAATTATACACATTTATATTGTGTGAGGCATTATTGTTTCATAAAAAAGAATCAGTGTAAATTTTCAACTTTTGATTAAACACAGAAGCCTCCGGAAATTACCGGAGGCTTCAAAAAAAATTTTACAGATCAAAGTGCTTTAATTCCTAAACGCCGCTCCAGTACATGTACAATCAATCTGATGGATTCTTTTGTAAGTGGTTTAATCAAATAATATTCAACATTTTTGTTGAGCTGTGCTCTGTCCATATCAGCTTTGTTAACTGAAGACGACAGTATATGAATTTTGACACGTGACTTCACACTTTCATCCAATTTATCAAACATTTCAAGGAACCCCCAAGCATCCATCACAGGCATCATAATATCCAGCAAAAGAATTGCTTTCTTGTCTTTATATTTCCCAGAATAATTGTCAACCATGTAACGGAACCCTTCATGCGGATCAACGAAGTCTGAAATCTCCACATCAGGATAGGTCTTCTCCAGAATTTTCCGGCAAAGTTTGTTATTTATTGCATCGTCATCAATGATGATAAACTCCTGAAAATAACTCATAAGGGCAAAATTAGTGTGTATAAATGGGCTTATTTTTCAACTACAATCCGGACAGTTATTCTTTCCTGTTCTGTCTGCAGATTCATCAGATAAATACCATTAGCCACAGATTCAGGAAGTTGTATT
>OMJB01000138.1 GCA_900299255.1 Sphingobacteriales bacterium | reverse complement strand
ACAGGTGATACAGGCGTTTGTGTTGGACAGACGATAGTGCTCAGCGATACGGTGGCAGGTGGCCTTTGGAGTTGTGTGAATCCATACGCTTCAGTAAATGCTACAGGTGTGGTTACTGGTTTATGGCCCGGGGTTGACACAGTGCTGTACTCAGTTGCCAATGTGAACTGTGTTTCGTCTGCATCGAAGGTAGTGACGGTATTCCCACTGCCAGATTCAGGAGTGATTTCAGGTATCAATGCTATATGCAAAGATGCTGTAGTGGCCCTGGCAGAGACAAAGACAGGCGGCACCTGGACGGTTAGTAATGCTGGAATTATAACAATAGACAGTGCGAGTGGTGTGGTTACCGGCGCGGGGCTGGGAGCTACGGTAGTAACGTATACAACTGATACAGATGCCAACGGTTGTGTAAACCGGGCAACATATGGCATGACTGTTATCAATCCTGATTTTACGGTAGACGGACAGGTGACAAATGTGAAATGTTATGCAGGAGCGGACGGTTCAATAGACATAACTACAAGTGGCGGGGCCCCACCTTTTAAATACGTATGGGGCAACGGGGATTCAACAACTCATATTGATTCGCTGCAACCCGGAAGCTATACGTTTACGGTTACGGAGTTAGGTAATCAGTGCAAGTTGTCAGGAACTTACCAGGTTACTGCTCCTGACTCTTTAAAGATGCTGGCCGTGGTGACAAACAACACCTGCTCGGAATCGAACGGCAGTATTAATATAACGCCGTCTGGAGGAACCGGGCCTTATTTTTACCGCTGGAGTAACAATGCTAATGGGAATGCAGTTACGGGATTGTCCGAAGGTAAATACTCAGTTGTACTCACTGACGCAAACGGCTGTGTTGCTAATTATTCTTTCAAACTTGCGGATACGTCCTGCGACAATATTATTATACACAACGCCATATCGCCGAACGGTGATGGAATCAATGATACATGGGTGATTGAAGGGTTGCAGCATTATCCGGGTAACACTGTGCAGGTTTTTGACAAATGGGGAGACAGAATATTTGAGAAGACAGATTATAACAATGACTGGGCAGGCAAGGGTACCAACGGAGACTTGCCAGATGGTACGTATTATTACCTAGTGAAACTAAACAGCGGAAAGGAGCCTGACGGCAAGGATACATTTACTGGCTTTTTAATGATCAAGCGGTAGTATGAACGGTAATTTCATAACGAACGTGGCGTTGGCGGTATTAATTTTACTGGCCGGGCAGGTTTGTGCGCAGAGCGATCAGCACTATACGCTGTTTATGTACAACAAGCTACTGTACAACCCTGCTTACACCGGAAGCAGAGATGTGGCATCAGTGAATGCAGTATACAGGGATCAGTGGGATGGCATCAATGGTGCTCCAAAGACGGTGAGTGTTTCGGCTGACGGGCCGGTGGGCAGTTATATGAAGGCATTCAGAAAAGTGGCTATTGGTTTGAGTGCAGGTAATGAGAAAGCCGGTGTGGAGAATAATACCATCCTCAAAGCCTACTATGCATACAGGATCAGGCTGAAAAAATCTGTATTGTCATTTGGGCTGAGTGGAGGAGCCAACCTGTACAGCGCAGGTTACAGTGATCTGAATTTGTATCAGCAGAACGATCCTAATTTTTCTTACAATATCAAGAATGCAGTGTTGCCAAATTTTGGTGCAGGTGCATACTGGTATTCCAATAAATACTATGCAGGATTTTCGGTGCCTAATCTGCTGGAGGACTACTATGACAAGAAGGAAGTAAAAATAAACAACAAAATTGCACGCCAGATAAGGGGTTATTATTTGTCGGGCGGATATGTTTTCAGGTTGAATGAGATTATTGAAATTGAACCTCAATTGCTGGCCCGGTATGCTGTAAATTCAGATTACAGACTGCCGTTTAACTGTGATATAAATATTACAGCAATTGCCCTTGAACGCTTTATGGCCGGGCTAACTTACCGGACAGATAAGTCTATCGAATTTATTGTTCATGTGCAGGCTACCAAAAAACTGAATATCGGATATGCGTATGATTATATGGTTTCAGGCCTAAACGGCTACAACGGAGGTACTCATGAAATAGTTGTTGGGTATGATTTTGTGCGGGATATGTCGAAATTTTTAACACCCAGATTCATAAAGAAATTTTAATCAACAGTATGAGCCTGCATCCATTATTTTTCCGGTTTCCTGGCCTTGTGTTTTGTTTCAGTTTGTTTTTTTCGGCAGTGTGTGCAAAAGAAAACAAGGATCTGATGCGGGCGAATTACTATTACACTCACTATGCCTATTTTGAAGCAATTCCTTATTTTGAAAAGGTGGCCCCTGAGCTCAATGATCCGCTTATTTACTCCAGGCTCGCAGATTGTTATACTGTGGTGAATAAGCTGCAGAAAGCAACAGAATGCTATGCAAAGGCGGCTGATATGCCGGGCTGCAGTGAAGCGGTTAAAATGCGTTTTGCACAACTACTGATGCAGCTGAAAAAATATGAAGAGGCCGAAAAATGGCTGAAAGCATATCTGGAAAAAAGCCCAGGAGATGTGCGGGCCGCTAACCTGATACAGGGTTGTGAGCGGAATAAAACCTTTTCAGAAACAATGCCGGAAGGGGTTGTGCAGCTTTTGAGTTTCAATACAAATGGTTCGGAGTTTGCGCCCACTCTATGGAAGGGCAAACTGGTGTTCAGTTCGGATACAGATGTGGATGTCAGGAAAAAAAGAGATGGGTGGACGGGCAGATCATTTTACAATATCTATGCGCTGAAGTGCGATCAGGGGCAGTGTGATTCGGGATTTGCCAAACTCACCGGAACGAAACAATTGACTAATAAGTTTCATGACGGGCCATGCACATTTTCGGCAGACGGAAAGGTTATGTATTTTACGCGCAGCAGAGTTAAGGATGGCCTGATCAGTAAAAGGTCACTTGCCAATAAAGACAGTACAGTGCTGTTGGAGATAATGGTGGCCAGCGATTATGATTCAGCCAGCCGGAAGTTTAGGACAGTGGTGCCTTTTGAATACAATAGCAAGGAATATGCAGTTGCACATCCTTCGGTGAGCCCGGATGGATCAAGGCTGGTATTTACTTCCAATAAGCCGAAAGGAGCAGGCGGTTCGGATCTGTATATTTGTAGTAGAGTGAACGGGCATTGGTCGGAACCCAGAAATGCAGGGGATGTGGTAAATACAGAAGGGGAGGAGGTGTTCCCTTATTGGGCGGATGATACAACCTTATTTTTTTCTTCAGACGGGCATCCGGGATTTGGAGGCCTCGATATATACAAATGTGTATGGCGTAACTCAATGGGGAGTTTTACTGAACCCCAGAATGTTGGTGAGCCAGTTAACTCATCATACGATGATATTTCACTGGCAATGTTTGCAGATGGAAGGAGTACCTATTTCTCATCTAACCGGCCGGCTGCAACAGGTGGCGACAACATATATTATTATAAGAGGCAGCGAATTTTTCTGCAGTTAATTGTATTCGATTCACTGACCCGGCAGCCGATTGCAGAAGCAGGTATTGAAATGCGAGGTGGGGTAAACAATGACAATAGCAAAACTGATGGCGGCGGGCGTTATTTGACCCGTTTATACCCTGAAAGGAACTACGAAATTGTGGTGAGTAAAGACAAATACACTACGGGGCATCTGAATGTTGTGGCTGCATCCATGCTGGAAACAGATACTATAGTTAGAAACGTATTCTTGTATCAGCCGCCGGGCAGGGTGCCGGATAAAATTGCTGGTTTAGATACAGATCCCTTGCTGAAGAAGAACATAAATATCATGGATACGCCAGGCGTAAGAACTTTTGAGATTAACAAGATTTACGAGGTGGGGCATCTATACTATGATTTTAACAAAGCAGAACTAAAGCCGGAACACAAGCCCTATCTGGATACTATTCTTGCGCAAATGCGGAGAAATCCAACGATGAGGATTCTGCTCCGTGCCCATACGGATTGCCGTGGTACTGTAGAATTCAATAAAGACCTTTCTAACAGAAGGGCACTTGCTGTGGTTGATTTTCTTGTGAAAAATGGGGTGGACAGGCGACGGCTGGAGTACATTGGTTTAGGCTTTACAGAGCCTACTATTCAGTGCCCGGTTTGCGATCAGTGCACCGAAGAAGAGCATTATCTGAACAGGCTGCTTGATTTTAAAGTGCTGCACCTTTAGTGCTGAGGTTTACTTAAAGAGGTGTGATTTATTCGGACTCGATCCTGAAAACGCCGCAGGTATTATTTGTGCCCATGTCAATGAAAATTCCACGCCCGTTATTGGGTAAGTCAGCAAACAGATCGTAGGCAACAGTTGATTCGGTTTCTATTCTTATCAACGCGAAGCTGTTTACTCCCAAGGGAGTGTCATCGTTGTATTTTTCAAAATTGCTGATATCCGTTTTGTGCAGTATTTCAGTTACTTTTCCCAGTACTTCGAATGCATTGATGCGCAGCATATAATCACTATTGAGCTGCAAGGGTGCGGTTTCTTCGAGCCAGCAAATTGTTGCCGTAAAAGAGTTTGTGCAGTATGGCACGTCATTGCCTGCTGCAATTATATCGCCCCGTTTTAGTGCTGCATTGCCGGAAATTGCCACTGTAATGTTATCTCCTGCACAGGCATGATCGGAGCTTTTTCCATTGCTTATTAATGCAGTGATTTGGGAATTGGTGAGCGAAGGATAAATTGTTATCATGTCATTGATATTCAGGGTGCCAGAAATGACTTTTCCGAAACCCCATTGCCCGTTTCCGGTATCAGAGGTATACTGGATTGTACATCGGTTTTTTTGTGAATGCATGGCCGCCGGCAATGCTGATTCAAGTTCTGCAAGCAGGTGTTTTCCTGAGAACCATGCCATGTTTTCAGAAACGGTGGAGACGTTTTCTCCGTGCAGTGCGCTCATGGGGATAAACACCAAAGGAGGCAAATTCAAAGCGGCTGCAATTGTAAGGAATTGAGACTTAATCTGATTGAAAACAGCCTCACTGTAATTGACGCAGTCCATTTTGTTGACAGCAACGATTACATTGGGAATTCTCAGGAAAGAAGCCACCTGCGAATGTCTTCTAGTCTGATCAGTAATGCTGTTGCGCGCATCTATTAGTATAATAATCAGGTCTGTGTTTGATGCGCCGGTAATCAGATTTTTAGTGTACTGAAAATGCCCCGGGGCATCTGTGATAATGAACTTCCTGTTTGTAGTTGTGAAATACTTGTAAGCAACATCTATTGTAATGCCCTGCTGCCTTTCAGACCTGAGGCCATCTGTGATGTGTGCGAGGTTGAGTGCGGCGTTATTACCAGAATGTACGGACTCTAAAATGTCGGTTTCAATATTTCTGGTGTCGTACAACAGCCTGCCTATAAGCGTGCTTTTTCCGTCGTCTACATTCCCCGCTGTTATGAATCTTAAAATGTCCATGTGGTTATTATCAGGTAGCCTGTTGCTGCTGATTGATTTCATTTTATTGCTTAAAAATACCCCTTCAGTTTTCGGTCTTCCATTGCCGCGTCAGAGAACCGGTCATCAATTCTGGTTTCGCCCCTTTCGCTTATCAATGAATTTTCGATTTCTGAGATTACTTCGTCAATTGTGGCAGCATTACTTTCCACTGCGGCAGTACATGTCATGTCTCCAACTGTTCTATAGCGCACGTTTTTGGTGACAATTACATCGGTTGGATCGATTGTTATATAATCGGACAATGCAATCAGTTTCTCCTGATAAATGAGGCACTCGCGCCTATGGCTGAAATACAGAGAGGGCAGCGGGATTTGTTCCCTTCGAATGTAATTCCAGACGTCTAGTTCGCTCCAGTTGCTTATCGGAAATGCTCTTACGTTTTCACCCTTTTTAAGCCTGCCGTTGTATACATCCCAAAGCTCCGGGCGCTGATTATAAGGCTGCCATGCTCCGGTAGTATCTCGGACCGAAAATATCCGCTCCTTTGCCCGGGCTTTTTCTTCATCGCGCCTGCCACCACCTATACAAGCATCAAACCCAAACTCATTTATTGCGTCGAGCAGCGTATAACTCTGCAGGAAATTGCGGCTGGGGAGTTTGCCAGAAGCATCGTCGAGGTTCTTTTCTTTTATGGTATCTTCTACCTTTCTGATTATTAATCTGAGGTTAGTGCCTGCGGCCAATTTATCGCGGAATTCAAGTGCTTCAGTGAAATTATGCCCAGTATCAATGTGCATTACCGGAAATGGCACGGGTAGGGGAGCGAACGCTTTGACCGCCAGGTAGATCAGCACTGTGGAATCTTTGCCGCCAGAAAAAAGCAGCACCGGATTTTTGAATTGTCCTGCTATTTCTTTGAAAATATAAGTTGCTTCTCTTTCCAGCGAGTCAAGGTAGTTGGGTGAATTTAATGGTGGAGAAGAAGTATTCATCTATATCGGAAATATGCAGTTGGTATATTGATTTATGTTTATGGGTAATTTCAGCAGATTGGATTGCTTGGGCTTTAACCGTTTGAAAAACTCCAACCATTTGTGATTTTACCCAGAGCTAAAAGTAAAATTAGTCATTTGGTAAATTGTGGTTGTTAAATTCCCCATTTAACCTGGTATTTTGTTTTTTGCATTATTTTTTATTTGTTTCTGTCTTGAAGGGTGGCTGCCTTCTTTTTTTTGAAATATTGCGCTATATTTATATGCGTTGTCTTGCCATTTGAATAATGAAATGAAAAATTTGACAATTTGTGCTTGCGTTTCCATTTCAACGTTCTTTTATTCATATGATTAATTTAAATAATGTTTTTCTAAAACAACCTATTTCTCAATTATTTTTATTATTTTCCCGCTTTATTTCAAAGGTGTGAATCTGAAACTGGCAATTTCATGTACATATCTGTGGGATAATTACAGGCTTTTGAAAAAAATAGAGAAAGTAATTCAGAGGAAAATTATGTCATTTCAGGGCTATTCGAATCTGAAAATTGAATCAGGGCACAACAGGCTAAACCATTAAAGTAGCAATTTTTAAAAGGTATTTATGAGAAGAATTTTATTAACCATTTGCTGTCTTCTTTGCATCACCGCAACACAAGCGCAAACTACTACCACTATCAGCTCAGGTACTAATGTTTATAACTCTGGCGTTACGTTTAATGTTCCGTTCGGCAGTTTTATTAATAATGGTACTTACTATGATACTACGTCACCAGGTCAGATGCAGTTTGACGGTGGTGTGAACTATAGCGGTTCTGGTACGACATCTGTGTGGGATCTTCATTTCATAAACGGAGGCACTTCTACGCTCTCATCCATGATTTCTGTGTATCATACTGCTACTATTGATGCCGGATGTACTGTGAATGCAGGAAGCAGCCCCAATAATATTAAACTTCGAACTGATCTTCCAGGCTATTCCAATGCAAGTTTAGTTGTAAATGGAATACTGAACGGTACTATCAGCGGGCTTGTAACCAATGCGTCTGCTACTACAGCATGTGGTTCTTATTCCTCTACACTTTCTACGAATATTTCAGGTTCTGTAATTAAGTATCAGTGGGAATCTTCGCCTAATAACACGACCTACACTGCAATAAGCGGTGCTACCAACAGCACATTTACAACGACAGTTACATCGGGCGTTTGGTATCATGTGATCATTACTACAACAAACACTGCATATACTGCTACTACTGCACCTGTGCAGCTGAATTTCTTTGCTGCGCCTGCTTCAATTACTGGTGCCACAGCAGTTTGTATAGGTGGTAATATATCAATGAATATCACTTCAAGCGGTGGTGTGTGGACCAGCAATAGTCCTGCGATAGCAACGATTGGTTCTGCGACGGGTGTGGTAACGGGTGTTGCAGCAGGCAATACAACGATGACATACACAATGCCTGGCCCAAGCTGTTTTACAACAAGAGCAATTACTGTAAACAGTTTACCATCAGCTGCATATACTGCTTCTCCTAATCCGGTATGCCTGGGTGGCGGTTCAGTTACTTTTACTGCCGGCGGAGGGCTAACCTATGCATGGAGTTTTGGCGATGGTGGTACATCAACAAGTAATCCGATTGCACATACCTACACAACGTCTGGGACATTTACTTCGTCTCTGCTGGTTACCGATGGCAACGGATGCCAGGCAACTGCAACAGCAACTGTTACTATCAATCCATTACCATCTATCAGTGGTACGACAAGTATTTGTCTCGGCGGGTCATCTGCTCTGAGTTCTCCATCGACTGGTGGTGTTTGGAGCAGCAGCAATGGCAACACTACTGTTGGTTCCAGCACCGGTATTGCGACAGGTGTGGTTGCTGGTACCAGCACGATCACTTACACACTTCCTACAGGATGTGCTAGCACAGTAGTTGTAACAGTTAATCCGTTGCCAGGGGCTGTAAGCGCACCGAGCGGAAGTTCAACTTTTAATTTTGTAGGATCAATTCAGAATTACACGGTTCCTGTCGGTGTTACTTCTATCAATATTATTGCAAAAGGCGGACAGGGTGGTAATACGGGTGGCCTTGGGGCGATTATGCAGGGTGACTTTGCTGTTACGCCGGGTACTGTATTGCAAGTTCTTGCTGGCCAGCAAGGGCAGGCAGATGGCACAGGCTGTGCAGGTGGCGGTGGATCTGTAACCGGCGCAGGCGGTGGCGGTGGTAGTTTTGTAACTACGATTACAAATACTCCTCTTATTGTTGCTGGTGGTGGAGGAGGCTTAGTATGTAGTTCTGGAGCAGGAATAAATGCTAGTGTAACTACTAACGGCAACAACGGTGTTAGCCCTGCGGTTCCATCGCTATTTGGTATAGGAGGTATTTCTGGCAATGGTGCTACAAACAACTCGTCCGGTCCCCACGGCGGAAATGGCGGTGGCTTGAGTACTGCAGGTCAGACAGCACTGTGTGGAAACCCGGGTCTTTCTTTTATTGTCGGTGGGGGAGCTGGCGGTGCAAGCGGATGTGGAGCTGGGACTAAAGGTGGTGGCTTTGGCGGTGGTGGTGCTGGTGGTTATTATGGCGGTGGCGGTGGCGGTGGGTACTCTGGCGGTGGCGGTAGTTATCATACTCCCGGTTATGGTGGTGGCGGTGGCTCATTTAATAGTGGTGCCAATCAAGTAAACAGTGTCGGTAACACAGGAAATGGTTCAGTAGTCATTTCATACGTAATTAACAGTGTATGCGTTGGCTCTACTCTGGCAATGTCAACTACCTCAACAGGAGGTACATGGAGCAGCAGTAATACCGCTCAGGCTACAATTGGGACAAGTGGTGTTGTAACCGGTGTTGCAGCAGGAACACCATATATAACATATACGTTGCCAACAGGATGTTTTATGACACAGCAGATTACGGTTAACCCGTTGCCTGCTTCCATTGCGGGAACGCTGGCGGTATGTGCCGGTTCGACTGCGACCCTTACTGATGCCACTACAGGCGGAGTATGGACAAGTGGTACTCCTGCAACAGCAACCATTGGTTCTTCATCGGGCGTTGTTACTACAGTAAGTGCAGGGCCTGCAACTACTTTGATAACTTATACTTTGCCGACTGGCTGCGCTATAAGTGCGACTGTTACGGTGAATCCTTTGCCGAATGCAATAACCGGCACGTTAAGTGTCTGCACCGGGCTTACTACTACGGCCAGTGCTACACCTTCAGGGGGTACATGGAGCAGTAGTGATTTGACAATGGCTACAGTTGGTTCGACTACCGGCGTCGTTACCGGCGTTACGGCGGGTAACCCGATTATGACTTACATGCTTCCGACCGGTTGTATTTCTACAGCTACTCTTACTGTCAATCCAACACCAGTGCCGATTACCGGTACTAACGTTGTTTGTATAGGATCAACAACGACATTAAGCAATGGTTCTAGCGGTGGTACATGGAGCACAAGCAACCCAGCTGTAGGAACGATTAGTGCTTCTTCGGGTGTTGCTACTGGTATTGGTGCAGGCACCGCTACTATAATATATACACTTCCTGCTGGTTGTACCGCTACTACTCCTTTAACAGTGAACCCATTGCCTGGAGCTTTTGGCGGAGCAACCAATGTTTGTGTTGGCCTTACGGCTACAGTAACCAATGCAACAGGTGGCGGAACTTGGACTAGCAGCAATCCTACACTGGCATCGGTGGGTAGTTCTTCAGGATTAGTTACCGGGGTAAGTGCCGGAACAGTAAATCTGACCTATACACTTTCTACAGGATGTCAAGCCACAATGCCATTTACAGTTAATCCTACTCCTGCTGCAATTTCAGGATCTGCGACAGTATGTACCAGCTCTACTATTACTCTTGCAGATGCAACAACCGGAGGTGTGTGGACAAGTAATAATGGTAACTCAACTGTGGGTTCTACAACGGGTGTTGTGACCGGTGTGACTCCGGGTACATCAGTAATAACATATACCCTGCCAGCAGGTTGTACTGCAACAAAAACTATTACAATAAATGCAACTCCAAATGCTATTACGGGTGCAACAGCGGTTTGTGTGGGTCTTACAACTACTCTGAGTTCTACAACTTCAGGAGGTACATGGAGCAGCAATAACCCATCATCTGCAACAGTGGGCTCCGCAACAGGTGTGGTTACGGGTATTGCAGCAGGATCGCCTACTATATCTTATACAGTGCCGAATGGATGTTTTGTAGTTAATCCTATGACGGTTAACCCAACACCGGCACCGATATCAGGAACAACAACAGTCTGTGTCAACTCGACTGTTGCTTTAACTGACATAACTGGAGGTGGTACCTGGACCAGCAGCAATACGGCTCAGGCAACTGTTGGTTCATCAACAGGTATTGTAACTGGTGTTTCTGCCGGTAATCCTACTATTATATATACATTGCCAGGTGGCTGTACTGCAACAACACTAATAACTGTTAATGCAGTTCCAAATATTACCAACTTTACATCACCTACTGCACTTAACCCATGCCTGGGTAATGCAGCTACCGTGAATGTGAATTCAACAACGTTAGGCGCTTCAACATTTTCGGTTACCTATAATGTAAGTGGAGCCAACTCGTCAACGGGCAATACAGCTTCACTAACAATGGGTGGCGCAACCGGGCCATTTGTGGTACCGAATACCCTACTTACCAACTCAGGTATTACAACAGTAACTATTACAGCAATCACAAATACGCTGGGCTGCACTAGTTTCCCTGGAAGCAGCAATGCAGTTACAGTAACTGTTAACCCTCTGCCTACAGCATACTCCGTTTTGGGTACTGGCAGCTACTGCGCAGGTGGTGCTGGTATACACGTTTTCATTTCAAACTCAGTAGGTGGCGTAAGCTATCAGTTGTTCCTGGGTGGTTCTCCAGTAGGCAGCCCTATCAACGGTACATTTGCCGCTCTGGATATGGGTGCTCAGACTACCGCAGGTACATACACTGTTGTAGGTACTAACTCAACAACCGGCTGTGTGAATAATATGACAGGCAGCGCAGTTATTTCAATCAATCCATTGCCGACTGCATTTGCGGTTACCGGTGGAGGCAGCTATTGTTCAGGTGGAACAGGTGTTGCCATTGGCCTGGCAAATTCTACGAGCGGAGTAAGTTATCAGCTCATGCTGGCGGGTTCGCCATCGGGCAGTGCTGTTTCTGGTACAGGCGGAGCAATAAGCTTTGGGCTGAGAACCAGTGCCGGTACATATACTGTAATTGCCACCAACACAACTACTACTTGTACTAATACAATGACAGGCAGTGCGACCGTTACAGTTAATCCATTGCCTGCTGCAATCACAGGAACTACAAATGTGTGTGCAGGTTCATCTACAACGCTGGCTAGTACGTCGGCAGGTGGTACATGGACAAGCGTTAACACAGCTGTTGCTACAGTTGGTTCTGCGTCAGGCGTTGTAAATGGTGTGTCGGCTGGAACATCTGTAATCAGCTATACTTTGCCAACCGGCTGTGCGATTACCGCAAATGTTACAGTTAATCCATTGCCTGCTGCTATTGCAGGTGGTGGGGTTGTTTGTACGGGATCAACAAGGGCTCTTACAGATGCAACTGGTGGAGGCCTCTGGTCCAGCAGCAATATCACAGAAGCCACAGTAGGATCAACTACTGGTATTGTAACAGGCGTTGCAGCAGGAACACCAACTATTACTTATACATTGCCTACAGGCTGTATCGCCACTACGGTGATAACAGTAAATACAACACCTGTGGCGATAACAGGAACTACAAATACCTGCGTTGGGACTTCGACGCTTTTACTTGATGCAACTTCAGGTGGAACATGGACAAGCAGCAATACTGCTATTGCTACTGTTGGTTCAGGTACAGGCATTGTAGGTGGTGTGACTGCAGGGTCAGTAACAATCAGCTATACGGTAGCCGGATGTTTTGCTTCAACTGCATTCACAGTTAATCCAAATCCTTCTGCTATTGCGGGCGTATTTACAGTATGTCAGGGACAGACAGTTAGTTTAACAGATCCTACAACTTCTGGTGTATGGAGCAGCAGTATTACAACGGTTGCAACCATCGGTTCGGCAACAGGTGTGGTTAGCGGTATCCTTGGTGGTACGGTTACTATTACTTATACATTGCCAACAGGATGTATAGCTACAGCACCGTTTACGGTGAATCCTTCTCCTTCAGCAATTTCCGGCACTGCCGCTATTTGCGTTGGTTTAACAACTACATTGACAGATGCTTCCAGCGGAGGAACCTGGAGCAGCAGTAATTCATCAATAGCATCTATAGGTAGTGCTACTGGCATTATGACAGGTAGCTCTGCGGGTGTTGCCACAATTACTTATACGTTACCGGCCGGTTGTTTTGTGACGATGCCGGTTACCATCAATTCAAACCCAGCTGCAGTTTCAGGTGCTTCTACAGTTTGTGTGGGATTGTCAACAACTATGACAGATGCCACCAGCGGTGGTACCTGGAGCACCAGCAATACAGCAGTAGGCAGCATTTCTGCGGGTGGTGTGCTTACAGGTGTAAGCGCAGGGGTAATAAATGTTACTTATGCTCTGGCTACAGGATGTATAGCGGTCAGTGCTATGACAGTGAATCCGTTACCAGCTGCAATAACAGGCCCGGGAACAGTGTGCGAGGGTTCAAATATCACTTTGTCTGATGTGACTACCGGAGGGCTTTGGTCTAGCAGCAATACAGCACAGGCAACAGTGGTTAGCGGTACCGGTGTTGTTACCGGTGTATTGGCAAGCACGCCAACTATTACATACACTTTACCTACAGGTTGTATCGCAACAGCTCCCATAACAGTTAACCCAACACCAGTTGCGATTACAGGTGTATCTACATTGTGTACGGGCGCATCTTCAATATTTACGGATGCGACGAGCGGCGGAACATGGAGCAGCAGCAACCTGCTTATTGCTACAGTAGGTTCGTCTACAGGTATTGTGACAGCGGTTCTTGCTGGTAATGTGAATATTTCTTATACACTGCCAACCGGCTGTGCTGCTATCAGGCCTATGACAATTAATACACAGCCTGCGGCAATTACAGGTGCATCTTCAATTTGTTTCGGATCAACTACGACATTAACTGATGCTACAGCTGGCGGTGTGTGGACCAGCAGTGCAACTTCGGTTGCAACTATAGGTTCTGCATCGGGTGCAGTAACTACAGTTACTCCGGGTACTGTAACATTTACGTACACAATGCCGGGCGGATGTACTTCGACGCTGGTCTTTACAGTTAATCCTCAGCCGGCAGCTATTACAGGGCCAGGTGCGGTTTGTGTTCTGGCGTCGATGACGCTTTCTGACGTATCTACAGGTGGAACCTGGTCGAGCAGCAACAGTGCGCTGGCTACAGTCGGTTCTGCTTCCGGTATCGTAACAGGTGTTTCTGCCGGGCCGGTGACAATAACATATACATTGCCTGGCGGTTGTTTCTCGGTGCAGACAATAACCGTTAATCCATTGCCTAACGCCATAACAGGCGTTGCAGTGGTTTGTGTAAACTCAACAACTACTTTATTTAATACCACCGCAGGTGGTAGCTGGAGCAGCAGTAACACAGGCCTGGCAACAATAGTTTCATCTACAGGCGTTGTAACCGGTGTTGCCGCAGGCAATCCGGTATTTACTTATACCATTCCTACCGGTTGTTTTGTTACAGTTACCGGTACAGTCAATCCACAGCCAACTGCATTCTCTGTAACAGGAGGCGGCAACTATTGTGCAGGCGGGACAGGTGTACCAGTAGGCCTCAGTGGTTCAGTTACCGGATTCAGTTACCAGTTATTCAATGGTGCGACTGCAGTTGGCAGCCCGCTTGCAGGTACCGGATCGGCATTAAGTTGGGGATTACAGACAGCTGCAGGTGTTTATACAGTGGTTGCTATCAATAACACTACGCTTTGCAGTGTATTGATGAACGGAAGTGCGACAGTTGTTATTAATCCACTTCCAACTGTATTTAATGTAACTGGCGGAGGTTCTTATTGCTCGGGCTTGTCGGGTGTTGCTATTGGTTTAAATAACTCTACGACGGGTATTAGCTACCAGCTTTATCTTGGTGGTGTTGCATCGGGAGCTCCTGTAAATGGAACAACCGGTTCTGCAATAACATTCGGACTGAGGACAATTGCCGGCTCTTACAGCGTTGTTGCAACTGATGCAGTAACTGGCTGTGTAAATAACATGTCGGGTATAGCTTCTATTACAATTAATCCATTGCCAACAGTGTATGCAATTACTGGTGGCGGTGCTTATTGTACCGGCAGCGGCGGTGCTGCTATAGGCTTGAGCAATTCAGATATTGGAACATCTTATCAGTTAAGGATAGGTGGTGTAGCGACCGGGTCTCCTGTTTCAGGTACAGGTGGTGCGATCAGTTTCGGGCTTCAGACAACGGCAGGTACATATACTGTTACTGCAACTATTATATCTACCGGCTGTACCAACACAATGTCAGGTAGTACGGTTATCAGCATCAACCCTCTGCCAACAGTACTTACCATATCAGGAGGAGGCAATTACTGTACGGGTGGTGCAGGCCTGGGTATAACACTGAGTGCGACGGCTCAAACAGGAATTAACTATCAATTGCTGTACGGTGGTACTGCCATTGGCAGCCCGATTGCCGGTACAGGAGTTGGTGGTATTAACTTTGGCTTGCAGACCGGGGTAGGCTCATATACCGCAATTGCTACAAATACTTCTACTACATGTACTGTTAATATGAGCGGTACTGTAAATATTAACACGCTTCCATTGCCAACTGTTTATACATTAAGCGGTGGCGGTGCATATTGCGCTGGTGGCACAGGTGTTACTTTAGTACTTAGTGGTTCTGATTTGGGAGTGAATTATACCGTTCTTCTGGGTGGTGTGCCGTTTGTAACGTTAGCCGGTACGGGCGGCCCGCTTAGTGGGGTATTCACAAATGCCGGAACATATACCGTAAGGGCGCAGAATGCAACAACCGGTTGTCAGAACCTGATGGCTGGCAGTGCAATTGTTTCTATCAGTCCGTTGCCAACTGCATATAATGTAACCGGAACTGGAAGCTACTGTGCCGGAGGTTCTGGTGTTCGTGTAGGCCTGAGTGCATCTGATGCCGGAATAAACTATCAACTTGTATTGGGAGGTTCAAATGTTGGATTGCCGCTTGCAGGTACAGGAGGCGCACTTGATTTTGGCTTCCAAACTACAGCAGGTACGTATACTGTTATTGCTACAAATGCAACAACACTTTGTACAAGTAATATGACTGGGTCTGCCGTCATTACAATAAATCCATTGCCAGCAGTTAATAATGTAACTGGTGGTGGCAGCTACTGTACAGGAGGTACAGGAGTGATAGTAGGGATTAACGGATCAGTCTCTGGAATTTCTTATCAATTGTTGAATGGTGGGTTACCAGTACTGGCACCAGTTACCGGTACAGGCAGTGCTTTCAATTTTGGTTCTATTACATCGCCAGGTATATACACTATATTGGCTACAAATACGACTACCGGCTGTACGAATACTATGGCGGGGTCAGCTACTGTGGTTGTTAATCCACTGCCTGTAACTTATACAATGACAGGTGGCGGCAGTTACTGCTCTGGTGGTGCTGGTATTGCTATGGGCCTGGCGGGTTCTTCAACTGGTGTAAGTTATCAGTTATACAATGGCCTGGTAGCTGCTGGTGCTCCGGTGGTAGGAACTGGTTTCCCAATCAGTTTTGGAACATGGACAGCAGCCGGAACTTACAGTGTTAAAGCAACAGATATCATTACTGGTTGTGTTAACACAATGACCGGATCGGCCGTAATCACAGTTTTGCCGTTGCCAACAATATTTAATGTTACAGGTGGCGGAAGTTATTGTGCAGGCGGAGCTGGTGTTCATGTTGGTTTGAGCAACTCATCTGTGGGCATTACTTACCAATTGCTGGTAGGTGGTGTTCCGGTAGGTGCTCCACTGACAGGTTCAGGTTCGGCACTTGATTTTGGATTTATTACAGTGGCTGGCAACTATACAGTTGTAGCAACAAATGCAACAACGGGCTGTACAGCAAATATGGCCGGCAGTGCTACTGTTAGCATCAATTCATTGCCACTTCTTTATACAGTATCCGGTGGCGGCAACTATTGTATAGGTGGTTCGGGTGTACTGGTAGGTTTGAGCGGTTCAAATGCTGGAATTACCTACAAACTTTTTAATGGCGGTTCATCAGTTGGCGGCCCGGTTGCAGGTACAGGCGGTGCAATTTCTTTTGGTTTGCAGACTGCGGCTGGAACTTATACTGTTGTTGCTGTGAATAACATATCAGGATGTACCAGTACGATGACTGGAAGTGCAAGTGTGGTGATCAATTCGCTTCCTATTGCGTACGTTGTGACAGGAGGTGGCAGCTATTGTGCAGGTGGCACGGGAAGTGACGTTGGTTTGAGTAATTCTCAGGCTGGTGTAAACTATGAGCTGTTTGCGGGTACTACATCCACTGGTATCATTTTACCTGGTACCGGCGGTGCTCTTGATTTTGGAATGCAGTTGACAGCAGGCAATTATACAGTTGTTGCAACAAATGTATCAACAGGTTGCGTTGCGAACATGACAGGTAGTGTACCTGTCTCTGTGAATCCATTGCCAGCTACCTTTACCGTGACAGGCGGAGGTGCATATTGTGCAGGTGGTACCGGAGTTAGTATCGGTTTAAGCAGCTCTGTTTCTGGAGATAATTATCAATTGTACAGGGGTACTACCGCAATAGGTATTCCTCAGCTGGGTACAGGGACCAACCTTGATTTTGGCACATTCTCAACTGCCGGTATTTACTATGTAGTAGCGACTACCGCAGTAACCGGCTGTAGCGATACAATGTCAGGCACAGCGCCTATTACAATAAATCCATTGCCAGTTGCATATGCGGTTACCGGTGGCGGAAGTTATTGCACAGGTGGTGCAGGGCTGCACGTGGGTTTAAGTGTATCTGACGTAGGTATCAATTATCAGTTGTACAGAGGAACAACAGCTGTTGGTGTTCCGGTAGCTGGTTCAGGCCTGGCTCTTGATTTTGGCATTCAGGCACTTCCGGGCGTTTACACCGTGGTTGCAACTGATGCGCTTACAGGCTGTGTTAATAACATGGCCGGAAGTGTAACCATTGTTGTCAACACACTACCAACAGCCTTTAATGTAACAGGAGGCGGCAGTTATTGCGTGGGTGGCACCGGTTACCACATTGGCCTTGACGGATCTTCGTTCGGTGTTAATTACCAATTATACAGAGATGGTATCGCTACCGGCACCCCACATGCGGGTACAGGGTCTCCAATAGATTTTGGTGTTCTTTCAGTTGCAGGGGTGTATACAATTGTTGCTACCAACCCTAGCACAGGCTGCTCAGGAAATATGACAGGAAGTGCATCAATAGTGATTAATCCTTTGCCACTTATTTATACTGTGACAGGCGGCGGCAGTTACTGCCCTGGAGGTTCAGGTGTAAATGTTGGGCTGAGCGGATCTAATTCAGGGGTGAATTATAAACTTTACAGAGGCACAACGCTTTTGGCTACAGTTGCCGGTAATGATTCTACCATTAACTTTGGTTTACAGACCGTAGCCGGAAGTTATACCGTAGTTGCTGTTGATGCTGTTTCAGGATGCAGCAGCAATATGACCGGAACTGCTGTGGTAGTTATTAATACATTGCCTGCAGTATTTACTGTAACCGGTGGCGGCAGCTACTGCGCAGGTGGTTTAGGCGTTCATGTTACTTTGAGCGGTTCTTCAGCTGGTGTTAATTATCAGTTATACAGAGGCGGTGTAGCAGTAGGAGGCCTGATCCCAGGTACGGGGCTTGCTCTGGATATGGGCGTTCAGTTCTTCGCTGGTTCTTACACTGTTTCAGCCGTTAATGCAACAACGGGATGTACGGCAAATATGACTGGAACATCAATAGTAGCAATTAACGCTCTGCCTGCAGTTTATACATTGTCTGGAGGCGGTAGTTTCTGCGCAGGCGGAACAGGGCTTAATATTGTTGTTGGAGGTTCCACTTCAGGTATCCAGTACCAGTTATACAGAGGCAGTGTTGCAGTTGGTGGCCCTATGATGGGTACCGGCAGCCCACTGACTTTCGGGCCATTTACAACTGCGGGCACATACACAGTGAAAGCGACAGATCCGGTAACCGGATGCTTCAGCAATATGACAGGCAGCATTGCTATCTCAGTTAATCCTTTGCCAGCATCATTCTCCGTGTTTGGCGGTGGTAGCTACTGTGCAGGAGGTTCTGGTGTGATGGTTTCAATGTCAGGTTCTGAAGCTGGTATTTCTTATCAGTTATTTATAGATGGAGTTGCTTCTGGCAGCCCGGTAATTGGTTCGGGTACTGCAATCAACTTTGGATTACAGACAATTGCAGGTGTGTACACTGTAGTTGCAACAAACAATACAACAACATGTACTAAGAATATGCTGGGCAGTGCTACTGTAACAATTGATGCATTACCTGCGGTTTATAATGTAACAGGCGGTGGTAGTTATTGTGATGGTGGTACTGGAGTACATATCGGATTAAGTGGTTCTTCTACCGGCGTTACTTATCAGTTGCGCATAGGCAGCACACCAGTGGGTAGTGCAATAGCGGGAACAGGCGGTGTACTAGACTTTGGATTGATTACAACAGCTGCAACCTATAACGTTCTGGCAACCAGCACTTCTACAGGTTGTGTAAACAATATGGCAGGAACAGCAGCTATAGGTGTTAATCCGTTGCCAGCGGCACAGACAATTACCGGTGGTGGTAATTATTGTTCTGGTGGAACAGGCGTTAGTGTGGGATTGAGCTCATCTGAAAGCGGAGTTGATTATCAGCTTTATGTGGGTGGCGTTGCAACAGGAGCTCCGGTTTCTGGTACTTCTTTCTCAATTTCATTTGGCTTGCAGACAGCGGCAGGCACGTACACAGTAATTGCGACAAACAGTTCAACAGGCTGTACAAGCAATATGCCAGGTTCGGCGCTTGTAGCCATTACACCTACGGTTGTTCCTGGTGTTACAATAAATACTGGTGTTGGTGATACTGTTTGTGCGGGTACATCGTTGACATATACTGCTGTTACTGTAAACGGTGGTGGGTCACCTTCGTATCAGTGGCGCGTGGGTGGTACGTTAATGGGATCGGGTAGTACTTTCTTATATACTCCGGTAAATGGCGATGTTGTAACTGTGAAGCTTACCAGCAGCGCAACCTGTGCAATTCCTAACACGGCAAATGATACAGTAGTGATGGTGGTAAGGAATAATGAAACACCGGTAGCTATGATCTCGGCACTTCCGGGTGATACAGTTTGTCAGGGAACAATTGTCAATTTTAATGCGACTTCGGTATTTGGTGGTTCAGCTCCAGTTTACGACTGGTACCTGAACGGTGCTCCAGTAGGCCTGGCATCTGCAACTTACAGCTACATACCATCTAATAACGATGTGCTGTTTGTAAATATGAGCAGTAATTATCCATGTTTACTGGCAACATCGGCTGTGAGCAATAACATCTCAATGAAAGTGGAAACCAATGTTTCTCCAACGGTTACTATTTCAGCTAACTATGGCGTAACATCGGGTGGGGTAGTATATAACGATACCTTTACGGCATATGTAGTGAATGGCGGATTCAATCCGGCATACCAGTGGTCGGTTAATAATGTTCCGGTTGTAGGTGCTACTTCAACTGTGTTCCTGCAGAATAATGTGAATGTAAATGATGTTGTTTCGTGCTATGTTGTAAATACCAATAAATGCGGTGTATATGCTGGTACAGCTAATCTGATTGTTACTGGTACAGGAAATGTTAGTGTGAAAACTGTAACCAGCACTATTGGTGACGTTAGGCTGGTTCCGAATCCGAACAATGGTATGTTTACATTGCGTGGCTCATTAGGAGCAAGTGTTGATGAAGAAGCTGCAATAGAGGTTACGAATATGCTGGGCCAGGTTATTTATACGGCTAAGTTCAATACCCACAATGGTGAAATCAATGAAAAGATAAGCCTGAGCAGTAATCTGGCTAATGGCATGTACCTCGTGAACCTCAGGACTACTGACGGTAGCAAGGTATTCCACATGGTTATTGAGAAATAGTTAGTGGCATTATTTTTAAGCATTTAAAACAGGGGGAAGAAATTCCCCCTGTTTTAAATAGCTAGGCTGATTTTACCGTTAGTGTTGCAGGTTCTTTGTAATGTGGTACTGCGTTTTGAGTGAAATTTGAATTAATCGCTCTTAGCCAGGCTATATTGAATTGAATTAACTTTGTGAAAGATTCATTAGTAGCTAAATGATAATATTTGCAGGGAGAATTATTTGTGATGTTATTGATTAGTTATCGTATCTTTGAAACAAGAAGTAAGTTAATGACCCATTTATATTAAATAATATTATTTTATTGGCAGATAAAAACAATCTGAATCCATTAATTGAAAATCACACAGTATGAAGAAAGCACTTTTTGTAATTCTGGCTTTTATAGTAGTATTTGTTGCGTGCAAGAAGAAAGTGCCAGATACCAAATGCTATATATGCACGCGTTACGGCCTTATATATGCACCAATCTATATTCAGTATAACAAGCCTCGTGAACAACTGGCAACAGATACTGTTTGTAATTTGAATGAGGGTACCTATCAAATCTATGTAAATTCGCATACCCATCTGGATACGATTTACCATGGCACGCATAACGATACGATAATTCTAGAGCAGTTTTCGTCAATCTGTGAACCGATGTAAGTTGCCGGTAAATTTATTGGTTTAGAGAAATAAACAGTTAGCAACATTGACTACTACTATATGAAAAAAGCGCTTATACTACTTACTTCCATTGTTTGCCTTGGTTCTTGTCAGAAAAGTTCAACAAACCACACCAAGAATTATTTCTGTACAAGAAACGATTCGGTTTACTCAAACATTCCTGTTTACAATAATCCACATTACAAGTCTAATTCGGGTAATTATGACCAATATTCCGATGCTCAATATCAGTTTTTGCTGAAGACGATGACTTATGTTGATACTATGATTTACAGCCATGATACGCTTGTACAGGAGTTCTGGACAATATCATGTACTGAAATAGACTAATCAGGATGTAAAAATACTATTCATGAAGCCTGCGGGATTACCATCCGAGCAGGCTTTTTAATTTGGCCATTCCCGATTTGCTCACTGTGACCTTTGCACCACAATGCAACAGTGCTATATGGCTGTCTTTTTCGTAAGGTTCTATCCTTTTAAGCTGTGTAACAGGAATCATATAAGACCTGTGTACCCTTACAAATTGCTGCGGGTCCAGTGAAAGCTCAATGTGTGATAGCGTGTTTTTTTTGAGGTAGCTGCCGTCCTTGGTTACTATTTTTATGTAATCGTCTTTAGCTTCAATATAGAATATTTCTGAGGCAGGTATGATGCGTATAAGGCCATTGTCCTTAACAACAATTCTGTGCTGATAACCCTCGTAAATATTAGCTTCAATGAGTTCATTTACCCTTATTTGTTCTTTAGCAGGAGCATGCTGTAGCCACTTTTGAACTGCTTTTTCAAACCTCTCTTTTACGATTGGTTTTAACAGATAATCTACAGCGTGCGTTTCGAAGGCCTTCATTGCGTACTCATCAAAAGCAGTTGTGAAAATTACCGATGGCGGATTCTCAATCAGTTCGAGCATTTCAAACCCATTGAGCCTAGGCATCTGAATATCCAGAAAAATGAGATCAGGATGGTGTTCCTGAATTGCTTTGAAACCCTCGAAACCATCACCGCATTCGGCCACAACAGTTACCTGTTTATATGGCTCCAGCAGTGCTCTGACCAGTTGCCTCGCCAGTGGCTCGTCATCAATCAGTATTACCTTGAACATATCTTTGAGGTATTTTGAGTGTAGTATTAAATTGTCCGTCACTGCCGGTTATGGTGAGCAGGTCGGTTCGGGCATACATCAGGTAGAGGCGCCTGCGGATACCCTCGAGGCCGAAGCCTGTGCCCTTTGGTGGTTGCTGATCCGCATCGTAAGGATTAGAAACAGTGATCACCAGCATATTATTTTCAGTGACGATTGTGATGTTGATAGTTACTGCACCGGTTTTGCCATACAGTCCAAATTTAATCGCATTTTCCAAAATAGGCTGCACCAGAAAGGGTGGCAGCACTGAATTTTCGTCGTAGTTCTTTTCAATAGAGACAACAAGCCTGTCTCCAAACCTGACTGATTCTATTGCCAGGTAAGATTGTATGTACTGCAGCTCTTCATTTACAGATAAAACAGACTCTGATTCGCGCTGCACGGAACTTCTCAGAAAATCAGAAAGTTTACCAATCATTTCCTGAGCTTTAGCGGGAGAAATCAATATTAGTGCATTGATAGAATTGAGGCTGTTGTACAGAAAATGTGGTTGCAACTGCTGGCGGAGTTTGAAGAGTTCAGCTTCTTTAAGCAAGACTGAGGCATCTGTTTGCTGTTGGAATCTGGAGTCGGAGACAGTAATGTTCTTGCGGAGCGCGCAGTTAGTTGCCGTCCAGGTACAAACCATCCATGAGAACAGAAACCTAACGGGTATAGATGTTTCCAGCCACTTTTTGTATTCAAGGTTGTCTTTTACAACCCACCATTTGATCACCTCCCATCCGGCAGTAGTGGCTATCATGCTGAAAATGGCGGCTATGAAAAGTGCGTATGGGTAAATTGCGGCGGTAGTAGGATAGGCCCGTATGATGAGTATTATGAGCCAGGCAGAGAGGCTTAAGATCAATATGCTGCAGGAGCCATCTTCAATGGCCAGCAGCCAGTTTAAATGCCCTACGTGGTGCAGCAAAAAGATTTGGGTGGCCAATGCCAGAAATATCAGCAGCCAAACCTGCCAGTGAATATTTTTTCGTAGGGGAAACAAGATGAAATCAAAAGTAAATAATAGGTGCGTAATTAGACTACTAACGCGGTATTAAATATGTAATGGAGTACTATTTACTGAGGTAGAAGGATGTGAATTTAAAAGGAGTGCGAACTCCAGCAAAGATTTTGAAAATGAAAAATCACTAGCTAGCATTAAGCCAAAGTGGAGCAGGTAGCAACTCAGCTTCCCGAACCATTGAGAACAGTAAGCCGCCGTTTTTTAGTTCTACTGGTTGCAGATCCTTAACGGCCAGCATTCTCCAGCACATAGTTCTTCCGTGTCTGTCTACAAATGTTGACTCTTCCTTGCCGCCTGCATCTTTGGCCTCGGCAAGGGCATCTTCAACGTTATTTGCATAAACGAGCCTCCACTGTTCTTCGTACTGGTCAGTAGGCTGGCCGTCACACTCAATTCTGTAAATAATCTGTGCAGTAAATGCTTTCATAGACGCTCAGTTTTTTAAGCCCGCTAAATTTGTTGATTAATATGATTTGATTTCTACACTGCCAAAGGAGCAACTGCCTCTCAGGATCAGTATTTTTCTTGTTTCCCCCGATATATTTGCCTGAATACTGCGCTCATCTTCCACGCTTCCAAAAGACGAACTGATTTCATTTTTTACTTCCCAGTTAGATGGTACAATCAGTTCTACACCACCAAAGGCTACACGGCAATCCAAAACAACAGATGATGCAGAAAAATCAGCCTGAGCCATATTGATTTCACAGCCGGCAAATGTTACGGCAACAGAGCCTCCCTGAAAGTCTCGGGAGGTAATAACTTCTTTTTTTCCGCCGAAAGTTACATCTACATGCAGGGTGCTTTCTGAATGGACAGTAGATGAAATATTCGCAAACGGTGGGTTGTATATTCTCTTTTTAGGACGAAATGCGATTGCCAGGCCAATCAGAAGTAGTGCAGCGGGCCATGCGTAGTCGCTGGAAGGCCTGCCCATAATCATGAACTGAGGGGTGAAGTTGGCAATGCCAATAATGATAAGAATCCACCAGGCATTGTTTCTGAAGCCATTTTTTATGCCAATCATTATTCCCAATACAATGAGGATGGCGGGCCAAGAAAATTCGAGGTCAATGCAAGGGAGTACATGCATGGTGGTGAGCATGAGTATGAGGCCAACCAGCGCAATGGTGATGCCAAAAAACACGCGGCTTCTGTGCCGTTGTTCCTGATATTGCTTGTAGTCGCCGCGATAAAAATGTCTGTCTCGCATAAGTTAGAATTGTAGGCCAAAAGTAGAAGTGGGAATACCTATTAGGAAATGTTATTAGGCGAGGAATTAGGGAACGTCGGTGAATGGAGGTTTTTTGTCGGTAAAATAATTGTGTCTTTGCAACAGGTTTGATTAAATACTTTTTTATGTGTAGCTAAATAGTTTTATTTAGTTTATATTTGTTTTTGTCGTTCTATTAGTTCAAAAATTATTTTTATGCCTATCAAAATTACTTCTGTACTTACTATAGCTTTCTTGTTTATTATTTTTTGCACTAATGCACAAACCCCGACGAATATTGATTTCGAATCCGGGCTTGGAACATGGGCATATTTCAGTGGTACAGTGGCTGCCGGGCCTGTATTCACGTTAGCTTCTACTGCACCTGTACCCAGCCTGCATACACAAACTTCCGGCTCGGGTGTTGATCCCTATGGTGGGTTTCCGATAGTGGCACCGGGCGGAGGTTTACATTCTTTTAAGCTTGGAAAAGACAGCTCTAATTATAATACAGACAGGGCAACGTATTTTATTCACATTCCAGGCTCTGGCAGTTATTCTCTGTTATACAAATTTGCAGTTGTTTTAAACGATGGTGGCCATCCCCCAACACAACAGCCCAGATTTATTATTAATGCCGAAGATTCTGTTACTAGTGCAGTGGTGCCGTGCGTTAACCGGAATTATGTTATTTCATCAACTATCCCCGGGTTTGTGCCTTCATCTACAGCAGGTGTTTATTTCAAACCATGGACTACCGGAAACATGAAGTTTCTTGGTTTTAGTGGCCGCACTGTCCGTCTTGACATTACAGCGGCAGGATGTTCAAATGCCGGACATTGGGGCTATGGGTATTTTGATGTGAGCGCAGCCCTTTTTGCCAATACCATCAATGCGCCATGTGCCGGCACATCGATGATGCTCTCTGGTCCGGATGGATATTCGGCTTATGCATGGTATGATTCTGCCACATTTACTACATCTTACGGCTCATCTCAGAATGTTACCATTTCGGCGCCTGGTGTATTGACTACTTATGCAGTTATTCTTACGCCATTTTCGGGGTATGGTTGTCCGGATACATTGTATACGAAGGTTATTCCCGCTATTGTCTGCACCGGTGCTCCACCAGTTGGCACAGCGATGGCATACAGTGGTGTTGGCTGTGGTGCTATGGATACCCTTATGCTCTCTGGCGTGCCGTTTGTTTGTGGTTACACTTATCAATGGCAATCTTCACCGGATAATTTAACATGGACAAATATTACCGGTGCGACTGCTTCAGTTTATCCATATTACAATCCCTATGTTTCCCTTTATTACCGTTGTGTAGTAAGATGCACAGGCAGTGGGCTCACGACAAATTCAAATGCTGTTTTTGTGCCAAGGACACCCGGGCCGAGCTTGCATACTGTTATGGACCCACCTGATACTATATGCGATGGCGCTAATTTTTATGTAAGTACCTGTGGTGGGTCAACGTCATTTAATGTTACTACCTGGTACGGCGATGGAACAACTGATAATCATGTATTCACAACAATCGGGGTACGGCATGCTAATTTCTACCACAGTTACCCCTGCCCCGGCACCTATACTGTGAAGCAAATATTGTTCGATGGTACGCTGGCGGTAGATTCTACTACTTTTTCGTATCACTACTTATACTGTAGCACGTTGCCTGTTAAGATGTACATAGATAACAACACTGATTGCATTTATAATTCAGGTGATGCACGTTTTTTCAAAACGGTTAAAACTAAAGTTGATTCAAATGGAATAGCAATTGATACCATATCATCACTAGGTGCTTTCTATTATAAAGCGTTAGGCTCCCCCGGTACTATATATACTTTTAATACGTTGCCGGATATGTTTGTCCATCCTGCATGCCCATCTGGTAGCTTCAGTGATACAATTGTCCCCTTTGTAAATTTGTACAATGAAAAACAAATAGGGTTTAATTGCGGCACTTCACCGGTTTTCGATTTAAGTGTTAACGCTACTGTACGTTGCGGCCGTCATGAAGCAATAGGTACAGTTATTGTAAAAAATAATGGCTGTACTGCATCTTCGGTTGTTTTGAAGTTCACGAAAAATCCGAAATACCCACTTATTTCCAGTTACCCAATGCCGACTACTGTTGTTGGTAACGAAGTATTTTGGAGTTTGGGTACTATTTCTGCTACAGACACTTTGCCTAGAATTATTAATTTCTACCTTGATATATCAGGGCCTGATTTAGCTATTGGAGACACGGTGAATTCTATATTTGATGTTACTCCATTTTCAGGAGATTATGACACGGCAAATAATGTGATCATTAGAAATGACACAGTAAAGTCGGGTTTTGATCCTAATTTCATTGAAGTAAGCCCACAAGGCTTTATTACTGCAGGCACACAACTGCAATACGCCATCCATTTTGAGAATACCGGCAACGATACCGCATTCAACATTCACGTAATGGATACGCTTTCTGATTTTCTCGACATTCATAGCCTGAACATAATAACTGCTTCGTCAGCAATGGATATCTATAAATACACTGCCGGTGGGCATAATATCGTAAAATTTGATTTTCCGCGGATCAATCTGCTGGATAGCTCTCATCATGGCTTGGCTGATGGCATGCTGGTTTACACGATCAATACCTGGCCAGGGCTTCCATTGGGAACGATTATTCCGAACAGAGCAGGAATTTACTTTGATGACAATGACGTGGTCATGACCAACACAGTCAATAATATCATTGCTACGCCACCTGTAGCTCTCGGCTCGCAGGTTTTGCAGAAAGATAAAGTAGTGCTGTATCCAAATCCTGCCAGTGATGAACTTACGGTCAGAGCAACCAGCGGTACCTTCCGGTCATATACCATAACTAACGAATTGGGGCAGGTAGTGAAAAAGGGCGATATAAATGGCAACGCTACAAGCGTACATGTTTGGGAACTACCGGCAGGGCTTTATATTGTTTCATTGCGGGGTGATACTGAGGCTACAAAATTGATGTTTGTTAAGAATTAATTATTAACCAATGCCCCTGTGGTTATCTTCCACATCAATTGAAGGCTATCGTTTTAAACCTGCGGCTGATGATGACATTTGTCATTCTTTAGGGTGTTTATTTTACTACTTTTGCGTCCAAATAAAAAAGTATGCGATCAATTTCTATAAAAAGTATAGGCCTGTTTCTGATTTTTGCAGTGTTTTCCTGTTTTTCAGTATCAGCAAAGGATGGTAATAAACCAAAAAAGAAAAAGGCAGGTGCACTATACTTTAGCTGGGGCTATAACCAGGAATGGTATACCAACTCTACTATTGAAGTGAATCAAAGTGCAATTGGCAACTATTATAAACTGACTAAGGTTGAGGCCCACGATCATAAGGGATGGGATGAAGATGGTGGCGTTTTTCACAAGGCGCTAACTATTCCGCAGTATAATTACAGGCTCGGTTACTATTTCAATGAAAAGCAGGACATGGGTATCGAGATCAATTTTGATCACACAAAATACATTGTTGCAGATGGGCAAACTGTGCATTTAAAAGGAACCTACCATGGAAGGCCAACAGATACCAATATGGTGTTTTCTGAAGGTACCGGCTCTTATTACTACCTGAATAACGGCGCGAATTTTCTGCTGATCAATCTGGTGAAAAGGCATGGACTGTATAAGTCGCACAGTAATAACCTTCGTGTGGATCTGAACAGTAAAATAGGTATCGGGCCAGTTATACCACATGTGGAAAATAGCTTTTTCGGTCTGGCGAATGAACCCCATTTTCAGATAGGTGGCTGGAACGCAGGTGTGGAAACCGCATTGCGCGCTACGTTTATGAAATATGCATTTCTTGAGTTTTCACAAAAGTTTGATTATGCCCGGTACAGCGGACTCAGGATATATAATGGCACTGCAAGGCAGGCGTTTGCCACTTATGAGCTGGTTATGAGTCTTGGTTTTATCATTCCTACCACCAGTCGTAATCCGATGTTTGCCAGGCCAATTAAATTGATAGAGGAAGAGCAATAGTAGTCTTTTTCAGAAAAAGCAATCAGTTTTTTTGCAATAAAATTTCAGGTAGGTATCAGTTATATTTGTTATCTTAGCAGAAATAACTGATACTTATGCGTTCACTTTTTATTTTACTTTCCCTTTTAGTATTTGGAAGCATGGCTTCTGCGCAGGTCACTGAGGATGTGGCTGTAGAGTTGAGCGCTGTGACTCAGGTATCACCGCCCCAAATAAAACTGAAATGGAAGCGGGTATTGTACGATACGCCAACTTACCAGATATGGAGAAAGTCAAAGACTGCAACCAGCTGGGGTGTATCGCTCGTTACATTACCTATGACAGACAGCGAGTACGCAGATAATAGCGTCATTGTTGATTCGGCATATGAGTACTTTGTGAAAGCTGTTGGCCCTTCTATCACATCGGCAGGGGTGATTTATGCAGGTATAAAGGCGCCGGCTATCCACTCAAGGGGCATAATGATTCTGGTTGTAGACAGTACCTTTACTGTGCCCTGTGCAACCAAAATACAGCGCCTTATGGATGACCTCAGCGGGGATGGCTGGCAGATTATCAGACACGATTTTGGACGATCGACAACCGATGTTACGATAAAAGCGGCTATCACAGCGGATTATACATCTCATGCTAATGTTAAATCAGTACTGTTACTTGGCCATGTAGCTGTTCCTTATTCAGGCGACGATAATCCGGATGGTCATCCAGATCATTTAGGCGCATGGCCTTCTGACATCTTTTATGGAAGCATAGCTGGTCCGTGGACAGATGCGGTTATAAATGATCCGGGCTCAAGTTATCCGGCAAATCAGAACATACCCGGTGATGGAAAGTACGATCAGACACTGATTCCTTCACTAGCGGAACTGCAGGTGAGCAGGATCGATTTTGCCAACATGCCCGCTTTCCCGGCTACTGAGGTTCAGATGATGGACAGGTATCTGAACAAGGATCACGTTTATAAAATGGATTCTATGCTGGTGTTACACAAAGCCCTCATCAGCGATAACTTTGGATATTTTGGCGGAGAGGCATTTGCTGGTAATGGATGGAGAAACTTTCCTCCGCTTGTAGGACGTGACAGTGTTCAGGCGTTGCCATTTATTTCCACATTGGCTTCTTCTCCGTATCAGTGGGCTTATGGCTGTGGTGGCGGGTCATTTACCAGTGCCGGTGGAATCGGTACTACTGCAAATTTCGCCAGCAACCCTGTTAATGGTATTTTTACGATGCTGTTTGGTAGCTATTTTGGCGACTGGAATGTTCAGGATAATTTTCTCAGGGCTCCATTGTGTTCTAACCCACCTGCATTAACGAATTGCTGGGCAGGCAGGCCACACTGGTTCTTCCACCATATGGCACTAGGTGAAAATATTGGTTTTTCAGCTAACCTTTCACAAAACAATTCGAGTATTTATCCGATTTATCCGAACAACGGAGCCAATCAGATACATTCTGGTCTGATGGGCGATTTGTCGCTGAGAACCGACTACATTAAACCTGTGCTGAATGTTAATGCCACTAATCTAACAACCGGCGGCGCAATTATCAACTGGACAGCTTCTCCGGGTGCAGGTGTGTTAGGGTACTACATATATCGTGCCGACAGTGCTTATGGTTATTACACCAGGCTGAATGCAACTATGGTATCCGGTACAACATACAGCGATCCTACAGCTTCACTCGGATTGAAATACTATATGGTACGTCCCGTTAAGTTGCAAACTACTCCATCGGGAGGATATTACAATCTGGGTGTTGGTGTAACAGATACAATTACCATAACCAATTCTACACTGCAGGTATCTTCAGTTCAGCCAGTGATGAATATTTCTTTGTTCCCTAATCCGGCACAAAGCAATCTGAATGTAGCAATTAATACAGACAATGGCTGTGTTGCAACCATGTATGTTGTTAATGCACAGGGACAGGTATTTGACAGAGTTACCAAGCAGCTGAAAGCTGGTAACAATCAGTATACTTTAAGTGTTTCGGACCTTGCAGCTGGTGTGTATCAGATGGTGGTGATTGCCGGTGACACACGCGTGGTTAAAGAGTGGTTGAAACTGTAAGCGATGCTAAATAGTTTATAAGTCGAAAAATCCCCGTTGCACACGGGGATTTTTATTTATGAATAATTGGCATCAGAACAGATGAGCTGATCAGGAAACAAACCTGCTCAACAGGCTGTTCCACTGAATATCTTTTAGTCCGAAACTGGCAAATACATTATCTCCTGATACACCTGAGTTGGCAGGATTTCTGAAATTAAAAACTGAGAAAACGGTAGAATATCTTCTTTCGATGATGAGTGCAGCAGATGCTTCATTGTCATTTTCCTCCTCGGCTTCCATAGAATGCATGCATGGCTTCAGCCTGAGTGTGAATGTTTCCATGCTCAGATCGGGATAGTCGTCGTACTCAAGTGATTCGATAATAAGACAGCAGACTTCCGATCCGGGGATGTTGAGTGTGATATGGTCGCCACTGCGTGCGCGCCTGCTCACCGGCCTGTTGTGTCCGTCAGACAAACCGAACGTAACGCCCGGAGCGCTGCAGTATCGGCCCCAATGATTAACATCCAGCAACCTTTCTTTTGCATCTACAAAACTATCCTCGGCATCTTCAACTGTTTTTGTGCTGAAACTCTGTTCCATAAACAATCCTGGGTTAAACTTGTTGGCCGTTAATATCAATTGGTTGTTCAACATCGTTGTGCTTTTGTATTATCTACAGAAAATATTGTGCCAAACTCTTCATATAGGTAATATTTATCTGCACAAATAACATTTTGATAGAAGTTTTCAACCTTTACATTAAATTTACACACTAATTTATATTAAAAACTATATTAATGAGCCTCGCAGACAAACTATTTAAAATGAAATCCGAAAAAGCAGCAAACAATCTCAAGGAAGGTCAGGATTTTCTGGCAGCAAACAGCAGTAAACCGGGTGTAGTATCACTGCCCAGCGGATTGCAGTATGAAGTGATTACTGAAGGGGTAGGGGAGAAGCCCGGGGCGACCGATACTGTTACCTGTCATTACCATGGAACGCTGATCAACGGTACTATTTTTGATAGCTCTGTGCAGAGGGGAAGGCCTGCCTCCTTTCCGCTCAATCAAGTGATCAAGGGCTGGACGGAAGGTTTGCAACTAATGAGTACAGGCAGCAAATGGCGTTTTTTCATTCCGCCGCATCTGGGTTATGGCGACCGTCAGGTGGGCCCCACTATAGGCCCTAACAGTACCCTGATATTTGAAGTAGAATTGCTGAGCATAAGTTAACGCAATCCTGCGCGGTTGGGTTCTTTT
>OMJB01000137.1 GCA_900299255.1 Sphingobacteriales bacterium | reverse complement strand
TTGCCAATGGTTGCCATGCATAAGCTGCCAGCAGATTACCCGCTGGAGATAGCTATGAGGTTTGCATTTGTATTTGTACTCTGCCTCCTGTTCGACATCAGGGATATAGAAACAGACCTGAACAACAATATCCTAACGCTGCCTTACAAAATGGGATTGGCGGGTAGCTACCGTTTCATTGGTGTTTTGCTGATTGTTTTTGCCCTGTTCAGCACGCTCCAGTTTATCAGGTTTTCTGATACTGAGCGGCTATACAGCTCTTTGTTCACCGCCCTCGCTACTGCAGGTATTGCAGCCTATCTGAAAGTTAAAACGGACAATCGTGCATTTGTGTTGCTGGCTGATGGCCCTATGCTGTTGTATTCAATTTGTATACTGGCTTTCTAATAAAAAAATGCCCGCGATAAACCGGGCATCAAGCAAATTTCTCTGAGTTGTTAACAGTGCAGTTTATTTTGTTCAAAGTCAAACCCTTCTTTGTTCAGGCTATAAGCTGCATACGCCTCCGGATTGCCTTAAGGGCCCTTATAAGTAGCGTCACCAAAACCTAGAATGGGTACAAAAATAAAACCTAAAAAAATCAGCCCAACTGTAAATCCTTCATTCTTGCCGAAGCTCTTGGAGAGCATATTGATGGTCCAAACTGCGAAAACTATATTAACTAAAGGCACCAGATACATCAGTAACCACCACCATGGCTTACCTACAAATTTAAGCAGCACTACATAGTTGTAGAAAGGTATAAGACACTTCCAGCCCTCTTCCCCAGCCTTTTCATATATTTTCCACATGGCCGCTATTAAAAAAACGAACACGGCTATATAAATCAGTAAGAGAGTAGTCATATATGTTGCTTTATTACCTCTAAGTAACATTATATAATTCACATATACAAGGCGGCAAATAAAAAGGGTTGCCCCGGTGAGGAGCAACCCTGTAAAGTGTTTAATTTAAATCCTTATTGTTTCACAACAGGTATAACCTGCACATTTTCGTTTTGTGATACCACTACCTGATACAATCCCTGTGCCCAGTCAGTTGTATTGATAGTAGTTACATTTTGCTGTTCAGTAATGATCAGACGGCCATTGAGGTCAAATACTTTTACTGAAAAAGCACCATTATTGTTGCTCTGCACGTTCAGCGTATTTACTACCGGATTAGGGTATACATTGAATGAGTTGTTGGTAACTGTAGCTACCGAAGCAGTGCTAGTTGGCAGTTCGTTTAGAACCATAGTTGCCGTATTCCATTTATCAGCAGCGTCTGCATTATTATTGCCATTTACAGCATTTAAAATACTCCATATTGAAACGGTTCCGGTACCGGCAGCGGGTGCTGTCCAGGTAAAACTAACAACATAGGTACCACCAGTTGCCCCACCAAGCGTAGTCGCGTTGATCGGAGTTCTATGTTCAACCATATTACATACAAATGAGCTTGCAATCGCTGTTGTATTGCGCAATGGTGTTGTCACGGTACCCCATGTTCCGGCATTAACAGGTGTTGTTACAGCAGTTGATCCTTTGATACAGCTAGCCTGAAAACCAAATTTTGGTAAAGTAGCCGAGGTAGTGTTCGTGCCAGTAATTTTTACGGTGTAAGTGAATCCAGGTTTATAATGCCCAGTAGCGCCACTTGTTGAAGTAGTCACACCTGCTGAATCAAGCTCCACTAACGTCGTAATGCCAGCAGTAACGGTTGTAGAGTGACAACCTGACCCAGAAGATGCACAACCGGCGGCATTGCCTAATCCGGTCTCAGATCCAGTACAGTTATATCCTGACCCAATTCCTGCACCTGAAGTTGAACTAGTCAACGAAAGGTAACCTATCCCAATAACTGCGGTAAATAGTAAAGCTCTTTTTTTCATACTCGTTTCTATAGTTTTTAATTAAAAAATTTAAGTGATTTAAACAATAAATGTAGGTACTTTCAATTAAACTAACAAAAGTATGACAATCAACGTCCTGCTTTTCTGAATTTTTCCCATATATGGATGTTTCCGGAACACAGGTTATTTTTAGTTTGTTGCTCAAATTTGAGATACTTTTGCGCCCTTTATGGGACATAAAAAATTGATACGTTTTCGGGCTATTGATACTTTTAACAACGTACTCCAGTATCCTGAAAACATGAAGGGTAACTGGCACAATCATTTTGGTAATAACAATCCGGTTACGCTTGAGCTGGCTTGCGGCAAGGGAGAATACAGCGTAAATCTTGGGCGGGAAAATAAGAACAGGAACTTCATAGGAGTTGATATCAAGGGGAATAGGATTTACACTGGTGCCAAGGCTGCCCTGGCTGAGCATCTCGATAACATCGCCTTTCTCCGTATAAATATCGGGCAAATCACGCAGTATTTTGCTCCGGGTGAGGTAGAGGAAATCTGGATTATTTTTCCCGATCCTTTCCTCAGGGATGGTAAAGCCAAGAACAGGCTCACACATGAGCGCTTCCTTTACTCATACCAGCAGATACTTAAACCGGGTGGGCTCATTAACCTGAAAACTGACTCAAAGGAGCTATTTGATTTTACGCTCGAAACTATTGAGCAGCAAAAATGTACCATTCACGAGAAGATCGAAGATATATACGGAAAGGGTAAGGCTGTTGGGGCACTTGCAATACAGACGTTTTACGAGAAAATGCATCTGGCCGATAACCGCACCATCTACTTTGTTTCGTTTTCGTTACCGGCAGATAAAATTAATTTAACAGGAAGGTTTGAAATTAAGGACGAAATTTGACTGAAGGCAAAGACTATATAATTTTACCGGGCGGATTGCTGGCTTTTACCGCATCTTACCTCTCTGAGCGGGGTTACTGTTGCGGCAGTGGTTGCATGAACTGTCCGTACAACCATGAAAATGTGCCGGAAATCAGAAAGGATAAACCGGTGAAGGGTAAACCACACTATGAAAAAGAAAGTGAATCATAAGGAGCATATTTACGACATTATCTACGATGTTGTAAGAGCTGTTCCCCAAGGCAGGGTTACATCCTATGGGGCCGTTGCAGCATCCATTGGTATGGCATCTGGTGCACGGGTAGTGGGTTATGCTATGAATATGTGCCATGGTGTAAAGCCGCTTGTTCCGGCCCACAGAGTGGTTAACAGAGCAGGGTTGCTTACAGGCAAGCATCATTTTTCGCCGCCTGAGAAAATGGCTCAGTTACTTCAGAAAGAAGGTGTGAAAATTAAAGATGACAAAGTTGTGGATTTTGATGCCTTATTTTGGGATCCTGTAAAAGAGCTGACTATGTAATTATTTTTGCCCCCCCCACTTTTTAAAAACATTTGTTAGCTCCTGCACCTGATCACTATGCATTTCCCGAAAACGCTCAAATTAGTTCCCTTACTCCTCTTTATTCTGGCCTCGTTTTTTACAGCCTGTGAAAACGGACCCCAAAAGCCTGCGCCCACCGGCTTCAGCGATAATGAGTTTATTTCAAAACTAAAGGCACATATCAGGCCATTCGATACACTAAATAAAAAGGTGTTTAGATCACTGGCAGATGATGTGCGGTTTACATATCAGTCTGATGACTACCAGCCTATCTGGGTGAAGGAAAATTATAAACCGGTTGATGGTGCTGCAAAACTGCTGGATGAACTGGAAGATACTTATTGGGATGGTTTGGACACAGTCAGGTATCACCTGGCTGACTTAAGAAAGCTGAAATTAAAGCTTGATACCGTTAAAGTCAACAGTGTTATTGATGCTATCACACTGGATACTGGTCTTACACGCTGCTACCTGATGGCGGCAAAAGACCTGTTGATAGGCCGGGTTGTGCCGAAGAAAGCGGACTCACTTTGGTTCCATGCCAATGATTCGGTATGGAGTGCACCGGCTATGCTGGTCAGCAGTAAGGGCGTGTACCCATCATTATCAAACTTCAGAAGCAATGTGCCTACATATTCCCTGCTCAGGTCTGAATACAAACATTTTATTGAACTGTCAGTTGACTCTGAGTTTACTGCTGCACTGGCGGGCATTCGACCGGTTAAGCATATTGATGATGAGATGATTGATAATATCCTGAAGGTAATAGGCGCCGAGCTGAACTGGTTCAAAAGTATTCCGGATGATAGTATCAGTGAGTTTAATCAGACGATACTGGCTTATCAGGATTTCAGGAATCTGCCCCTTACCGGCAGGCCAGACAGTATCACACTCGCTTTTCTAGCAACACCGGTTGATACCTTTCTGCAGAAACTGGCTGTTAATATGGAGCGGGTGCGCTGGATGCAGCGGGATTTTGGCAGCCAGTATGTACTGGTTGACATTCCACTGATGGAGTTCTTTTTCCGAAGAGAAGGCACAAATGCAATGCATATGCGCGTGGTGGTGGGCAAGCCTGAACGTCAGACGCCCTCGCTATTTGCAAACATGTCCAGTGTAGTCATCAATCCTCCCTGGGGTGTGCCGCCTACAATCCTTAAGAAAGACGTTCTGCCGGGTCTCCAGAAAAGTGGAAAGAAATATCTCGATAAAAAAGGGCTTAGGGTATATGATCATGAAGGCAAGCGGGTAAATGCATCAGCCATAAACGCAAAAAACTACCGAAAGTTCAATTACAAGCAGGCACCCGGCGATGATAACTCGCTTGGGTATGTAAAATTCAATCTTCCTAATCCGTGGGACATTTATCTGCACGATACGCCACACCGCGATGATTTTGTGAAACGGTTCAGAGCATTAAGCTCGGGCTGTATCCGTTTGCAGCGGCCTCAGGATCTGGCAATTTTTATCCTCTCTGATATCGAAAAGAAAAGATACACACAGGGCAGGCTGGATACAGTTATTGACACCCATATTACCAGGTACGAAAATCTTAAGAACAAAATCCCTGTTCATATCACATACCTCACTGCGTTTGAAGATACCACCGGCAAGCATCTTCGCTTCCTGCGCGATGTATACTGCCGCGATAGTAAGCTCGGCACATTGTTAAACTAATTGTTTGCAGGCCACAAGGCCGTAGTTTTGCATTCGGCAATATGAATGTTGATTGGGGAACTGCTAAGGCTAAGTTATCAGCGGGGTAGGCTGGTTACTTTTTTGTTTACCCAGTACGCTGTATTCAGGTATTTGTGCTCGGGGTAGTAAATAAACAGGCAGGTGCTGTCTTTTATAGTATTCACAATAGCCGCAGTAAGGTCGTTAGGCAATGCTGGGCATCCCCAGCTGCGTCCAAGTTTGTCTTCCCT
>OMJB01000136.1 GCA_900299255.1 Sphingobacteriales bacterium | reverse complement strand
TGGGAATGGACACACCTGCATGGTGAGTGTATTGCTTCGTGGAGTGCAGACCCGGCACAGATTACTCACGGCCTGTGGGGTTCATACACCGATATTCATATTCCAGTTAACGAATTCCGCCATTTCTTCAGCCACAACGATGCTGTGCAGCATGTATTGAACAATGATCCTATCACGGCAATGCAGGCTACACACAATTTCTTCAACTATTTCTTCACCATCACAGGTTTCCATGGTGGCCACGTTACATCGGGTGTTATCTTCAATATCCTTATTCTGGTTAATACCGTTAATGGTGTTTACGAGCGTCGCGGCCATTACGAAATGATTGAGAAGATAGGCCTTTACTGGCACTTCGTAGATCTGGTTTGGGTATTCGTATTTACTTGCTTCTATCTGTTATAGTAGTAAGCCATTAGTCGTAACTAAATAAAAGTTCAAAATTAAATTCATAAAATGTCATCACACGCTCAATCGAATAATATTCAGCACCTGTACGAAGGAGATCAGTCTAAATTGTACTCTGGTGTTATGTCGCACCACACTGATGTTACCTCACCCGAATCAAAGTCGCAGGTTAAAAGGATATGGAAAGTATTCTGGATACTGCTCGTAATTACTTTGGCAGAAGTGGTTGTAGGTATGTTCTTCAGCCATGGGCTTCCCGGCTTCGTAAAAGCACTGTTTTTCCTGGGGCTAACTATTCTTAAAGCGGGCTACATTGTTTCTGTTTTCATGCACCTGGGCGATGAGTTTAAAGGGTTCATTGCTACAGTGTTGATTCCATTGTTTCTGTTCGTTTGGTTCATCATTGCCTTCCTTGCCGACGGTGGTTTCTGGTTGCGTATGAATGACGAATCACCCGTTCGCCAGACAATTCACCACGTAGCTAAGTAATGGTTGAAAAAAGGTCTAATAAAAAATTTCTGATAGGGATAGCGGTTGCCGTTTTGGTACCGCTATCTTGCTTTTTGGTAGTAAGCCAGCTTTCCAAAAAGAAACAACGGCAGATGCCGCGTTTTTTTGTGCCAGAGGGCACCGTAGCTAACACCGATCAGAGCAAGGCTCCCGACACAGTTTACCATCAGGTAGCCGACCTGGTATTGACCAATCAGTTTGGTAAATCCATTTCACTCAACAACAGCCTGAAGGGAAAACTACTGGTCATTGATTTCTTCTTTACAACCTGCCCCACCATTTGTCCCCGCCTTACAAGTAATATGAAGGTGCTGCAGGCCATGTTCAGAAAAGACCCTAAAAAAGAAGGTTCTCTGGATACGGTGGTGCAGTTTATTTCCATCACTATCAATCCCGGCCACGATACCTTTCAGGTAATGCGTGCTTATGCCGACAGGCACGGTGTTAACCACGACAACTGGTTTTTCCTCACAGGCGACAAAAAGGTTATCTATAATTATGCCCGTAATGAGCTGCACCTGCCCGTTGGGCCAGGCGACGGTGGTGCCGACGACCTGATTCATACCGAGCAGATTACACTCCTCGACAAAGACAGGTACATCCGTGGTTATTACGATGGCCTCAATGATACCTCTGTTGTGCGGTGCGCCGATGATATTGTACTGCTTACCATGGAGCGCAAACATAAAAAATAGCCTGTTGCGCACCCATTAGTCGTGCTGTTTCCTGTCTGGCTTCAGTATATTTGCGTAGTAATAGACCGTTTAGTTTAAGTAAATAAAAAGGATACAAATAATGTTACAACCGGTTTTTAAGCAAGACGATAAAAAAGCCAATCTGATTATCTGGATCGTTTCTATCGTGGTATGCGGTGCAGTCGTATTTCTTACTAATTTCAAGCCCCTTCAGGGCCTTGATCTGGGTTTCAATGTGCATCTGCTGGCATTGGTCAATGCAGTAATTAACGGCACCGTATCGGTATTGCTGGTACTGGCGCTGATAGCTGTAAAATCAGGCAAAATGGTACAGCACAAAAACCTGATGCTGGTAGCTATAGTATTGTCTTCATTGTTTTTGGTATCCTACATAGGCCATCACCTCCTTTCGGGCGAAACTAAGTTTGGCTCTGATACTTTTGAGGTACGTTTTGCGATACGGGTGACCAGCCTTACAAATGAAAACGAAGCATACCTGAATAAACTGATACAAGCGGGTAAAATAAAACCGGGCCAGCCAGTGATGCTGCTGGGCTATGCCGACTACCGCGGCACACCGGCGCACAATGATACAGTATCTGCCGAACGGGCGGGCAGTGTGCAGGCATACCTGCTGTCCAAAGGCTTCAGTAAAAGTGATATAACGCTTTGCACGGGCAAAGGGCAGATACAGCGGCCCGGAATGACCGGCATAAACGGATATGCCCCTGACAGGAAGGTGCAGATTGTAACGCAGGGCACTACCAAAATGGACATCAAAGAACTAAAGGTAAACGAAACAGTGAACCTGAAAAACATATTCTTTGAAGGCGGCCTGCCAGATATTACTATGGCTTCCATGCCGGAACTGGAAAACCTACTGGATTTTATGACCCGAAACAGTAAGGTAACGATACAAATAGAAGGGCACGTATGCTGCAAGGGAATTACTACTGTGAATGAAGGCCCTTATAACAATGACCAGCAGCTATCTGAGCTACGTGCAAAAGCTATACGGGATTACCTGGCCGCAAAAGGAATTGACAAAACGCGCATGAAATATGTGGGGTACGGCACCTCTAAACCACTGTTTTACCCGGCAAATACTGAAGCTCAGCAGGCTCAGAATCGGAGGGTGGAAATAAGGATATTGAGTAAGTAGGCTATTGCACGATTAATTTAGTTGATCCCCTGAGTTGCAAATGGGGGTGATATTTGGTACCTGAGTAAATTGCTTGTCCCGTTATTCGATCGAAGACCGGCTTGGGTTACCGAGACACGTATAGTACTTTTATAAGCGGATTGCTGTGAACGGAATCCGGCATTTTAAAATGCAGTTTTATGTGGGAATAAAATCGTCTTTTAGTAAATGGACTTTCTGTTATCGCTGTAGAGAAAACCGAGTACCAGCGGACAAGCGATATTGGCAAAACGTTCGAGTAGTTCCTGAACACCTTCGCCGGCTATGACACGGCTCACGGCTGTGATAGTACACCAGAATGCAGCCCAATAAAACAGGTAGCGTGAGGGGTTTGCCAATGCAAGCAGCGCCACAATCATATCTGCAAAGCCTATTATGGGCATTGCTGATCTGGCAAAACTATCAGTAAATCCTACAGATGTTATCAGTTTTATCCAGGCGGATTTAACCTGAATTGCATTGTAGCCATGACCTATAAAGGTACCGCATACCCCGATGCGCAAAATCCAAGTAAAAATTAGCCAGTCCTTTTTTTTCAAAGTAACTAAAGGGCGCCACACATTGTGTGGCGCCGGATTTTTATAGTTAGTGAACAATCAATATTCCGCCATCTTTTTGACCGGAAAGCTCTACAGAAACGTTGTAGATACCTTTAGCCAAACGAGAAACATCGTGCTTGTATTCGAGCACGGCGTCGGTTTTATTTACTTTTTCAGCAAATACCCTTTTACCTTTTTCATCAGTGATGATGATATTGGCCTCGCCAGTAGATTCTGCACTGTACTTCAAGGTGAAGCTTTGTGAAGCAGGATTAGGATAAATGCTCATTGGATTAACGATAGTCTTGTATGTAGCATGTACTTCGCTGGTATTGCATGAGGAGGATCCGGTTTTATTGAGTGTGATAGAGTCAATTAGAGAATTGGAAGAGTTGTAGGCCGAAACCTTTAGCACGCATCCGTCAACGTCGCAGTATACATAATTGTAGGTAGAATTAAAGATATTCATAGCCCATGCATCGGCATTAGAACCCTGTGTGTATAGCGATGCACCAGCGCCGCCGGAAATGATCTGTAGCCTGCCCTGACCAGAAGCACTGCCAAAAGAAGCAACGGGTGCAGAGGTGCTGGCATTGAGATTAATAGGTTTTGACCGCTGGTAGTTGTGATCGTGGCCATTGAAAACAATATCTACACCATGATCATCAAATTCCTTCCAGATGCTGCTACGGTATGCATCCATATCGCCCTGATGAGCACCGATATTGAAGAATGGATGGTGGAAAGAAACTATCTTCCAAACAATAGTAGCATCGGTTTCTGCCGCAGCAAGTGTTGTATGCAGCCAGCTCCTCATTGTTGTGTTAGTTGGGTCGCACGAGTTGATGGTAATAAACAAAGTGTGTCCGTACCTTACAGAGTAGTAAAGGTTTGATCCGTTGGTTATAGGCAGATCCCACATATTTGAAAATGTAACCGGGCTAGCAGCATCGTGATTACCTTCGGCGTGTAAAACCAGGCTTTGCTCCAGGAAGGTTGAAGCTGCTGAGAAGAAAGTGTTATACTCGGTAGGCGAGGTTCCGCTGAGCGTCAGGTCTCCATTGAAAAGGCTAAGAGCAGGTTTGCGGGCTGCAACATAATTGGAAATAGAAGTAAGAACTGAGGGGCTTGTGCGGCAGTCGCCCAGTGCTGCAAAAGAAAATTTCCGGCTTGCAGGATTCGGTGCAGTGCGGTAAGTTCTTTGAGCATCCCAAGAAGCAGTCGCAGAGTTCCATATCTTGTAATAAATGTTTGTATCGGCTAGTACAGTAGGAAACTTGTACGCAAAAAATTTAGGGGTTGAGTAACCAGACCTTCCGGTGCCGGAAAAATGACCCATTTCGAGTGCAGTAGTGTAGCCCCAAGCGATAGAGTCGGAATTACCTGTGTTGCTCCACGTAATGGTAAGGCCATTGAGGAGATCTGTAGCGGTACCCCAGCGAATCTGGTTAACTGCTGCATTTGCACAAAATGACATTGACAGAATAAATACAAATATTGATATCTTTTTCATGTTAAAGCTTTTTATTTCAATTAATTATGTTACCTCTTATTAACCGGAATAAGCTGAGGTTTCCTCCTCAGCTTATTAAACGAGTAAATTTTAAACCGTGCTTAGATTAGTTACAAGTATTTTCATTACCTAACTCCGGTATGAATACTGTTTTAGCTATGTTAGTCTGGTCTCCAACGTCACTGCTGTTAGCATTTACAGCTGCAAGAACACCGTAGAGAACAACTGCACCAGAACCGGCAGCAGGTGCGGTCCATGGAATACTGATAACATAAGTTGTGCCTGCTGCGCCCGTGCCGGTAGTTGCATTGATAGCAGAACTCTGCCTTATCAGATTAAGGCCGCCAATGGCAACGTTTGCAGCACCCGCAGGCAAAGACGAACCCCAAGTACCTGCCAGAACAGAAGCAGGCTGGCCCGCAGGGGTTGTGGTACCAGCTTGTCTTGAGTTTGCAAGTACAGCAGAAAGCTGGAAACCGAATTTAGGCAGAGTAGAAGTAGTGTTGTTAACACCAGAAAGTTTTATCGTATACGCGCCGCCTGGAGTGTAACGGCTCACTGCAACTCCTGCAGAGTCTAGCTCAACTGTAACCGGGAGAAGATTATTCTGAGCACCATGGCATGAACAACCGCCGTTGGCTCCTGTTGAGGCTCCACGCGAGCCGGTTGCATTGCCCCCGTATCCGCTGGCATTTGACGATAATACTACGTAGCAGATACCGCCAGCAAGTAAGGATAATATAAATGATTTTTTCATTTTGTAGAAGTTTTTTAGCTGGAAAATGATTAGTTATTTACTTGTATGGTGAAATTGGAATTAATTTTCTCGCTCTTAATTCTCACCAGATAAGTACCGTTATTAAGATTATGATGAACATCAGACTTGCCATCAATCAGCATACCGTTCTGGTGTGCCACGCAGCGACCGGTTACATCATAAAAACTGATTTCATATGCACCATCATTACCTGATTTGTTTTCAATTGTAAATTGATTTTCAGAAGGGTTGGGGTAGAACACAATATTCTCTTGTGAAGCCAGCAGATTGATACCTGTGCTTGAACGGCGCCTGAACATGAACCTCAGGTCAAGTGTGGCATCGGAAGTGTTGGCAGCCCTCTGGTGTAGCTCAACTGCGATTTCATTATTACCATTAACAAAATCTGTTATTGGAATAACATTGTGCACCAGAGTGGTTTCAGCAGCACCTGAAATACTGTTTGTTGACCAGGTTGTATGATCAAAAGTTGCAGGCATACCGTAGTTCCATTCCAGAGTTCCATTGACATAAAGTACCATACCATCATCTACGGTACCATCAACAACAACAGAATCATACAGCGCAACACTTGTTACATTGATTTTTCTACGGAAATAATCTGTAGCCAATACTGAACAGGTGCTTGGCAGATAGCAGTTTACCTGTGCTGTGCAGCCAGAGCTTATGCAAGTAGCAATCCAAGTATCTCCGTAACCCAGCGGGGCTGGGCCGCATCCCCAGGTTCCATCAACGTAGGATAGTACTTTCCAGTTAACCGCATCAAGGTTTGTACCATCGTCCAGGTATTTCCAGTACGACCCAAAATTGCTGAGCGTGTCATAGGCCTGTGCATTTGCGAAATGGCTCGTGAATATCATTAAAGCCACGAGCAAAATAAATCTGATTCTGTTCATAATTAAAAAATTTGACAGCAAAACTAGATTGCAGCAGGAGACTTACGCTATAAACGAGGTAAAGTAATTGTAACCGAATAGTTAATTTTAAATTCGTTATTATACTGTTTTACATGTTACTACAAAGTTTATCAAATATTATTTGTGCATTATTTTTATGTAATATTTATGTTTCTGAAAAGTTAAGCTTGTCAGAATAAGTAAGAAATGATTAAATTAGGGCTAGTGTCCCTCAAAACAGATAAAAAGCAGGAGGTATTTTTATTGAAAATGCGCCTGGCCCAGCAATGAATACGGCTGGTAAATTGAACTCATAAACCATGATAATGATGGAAATTGCCGGAGCGGGGTTTACGTTACTAACGGTATGATTGTGTAATTTTAAAATGGTTTTTTGCAAACCAGGCTAAGCGAAAAGACTTATATCTGTTCTGTAACCTGCAGCTTACCGGTATCAAACCCCTTAGCCTGCAGCTGTGAAATAATTTGCTGATATACAGCCGCATCCATTTTGGGTGCCCTGGAAAGAATCCAAAGGTATTTTCTGCCCGGGTGGCTTACTACAGCCCAGCTGTAATCAGTGGCAAGCCCAATAATCCAGTATTTGGCACGCAGGGGCCAGAAGAACTGAACTTTGAGTTTTGCATTGCCGGTATTCTTTTCTACAAACGCTTTCCCTTTAATGTATGACTGCCTGCCGTTTACACTGTCTCTGTTGCATCTGTTCTCCACTATCAGATACCCTTTGTCAGTAAGTGTATATTCGGCGGTAGTGCAATGGCACCCTTTCTGAAAACGCTGTGGATAGGATGCAATTTCATACCATTTGCCGGCATA
>OMJB01000135.1 GCA_900299255.1 Sphingobacteriales bacterium | reverse complement strand
GAGTTTACCATATGGATAGCTGGCGGCGTACTTTGGCACATCAAAGTATACAGAGCCATTCACTTCATAGGCAAAACCTTTTTCTATGATTGTCTGTATCATAGTGATCTGCTCTATGATGTGGCCGGTAGCAGTAGGCTCTATAGATGGCTCCTCGCAGTTAAACAGGCGCATGCCATGGTGAAACAAAGAGGTGTATTTGTGTACCATCTCCATTGGTTCCAGCTTTTCCAGCTTGGCTTTTTCTCCTACTTTGTCTATCGCTTCGCGGCCTTCTTCTTCAAAGTGGCCGGCATCGGTAATGTTGCGTACATAACGAACACGGTAGCCCAGGTGCTTCAGGTAGCGCTGCACTACATCAAACGTAATATATGGGCGTGCGTGGCCCAGATGGCTCTCGCCCGATACTGTAGGGCCGCACACATAAAGGCCGGCATAACCGGGGGTTAACGATTCAAACTGCTCTTTCTGGCGGGTGTATGAATTATATAAATGAAATGCTGACATAGTTAAATAAATAGTGTCTTAGCCATGAAACCGGCTGCAAACGGGTGTAAAAATAAATTAAATATTGTTGGTAATCAGTTAAGAAGGCCGAGTGAATCTCAGCAACAGAAGGAACAACAACCAAAATGCTGAATGGTAAATTCAGAATATGCCTGCAGATTTTTGTCTATGTTCCTTTGAAGCACCATGTGTGGCTATTTGATACAAATATAATGATATTTGTGTCACCAAAATCGGTTTGCTGATTATTATTCAAATATATCAGAAAAATAAAGAAATAAGCAGAATGGCGTTTATTTGCATCACAAAGCCAGTTGTATATGATAGATCCGCACGTAAATAACCCGAAAAGCCCCAAGTATTATGTGAAGAATTACCTGCACAGGATAAAGGATGAGCTGAAAGGAAAAATAGTGCTGGATGTGGCTGCCGGCAGCGGAGTTACCACTGAAATACTGCTGGAACTGGGAGCCAGAGTGGAGGCGTTTGACCTGTTTCCGGAGTATTTTATGATTAAAGATGTGGAGTGCAAACGGGCGGATATACTCGACAAAATACCCGTACCTGACGGCTATGCCGATTATATAATATGCCAGGAGGGCGTGGAGCATTTCTCTGACCAGTGCAAGGCGTATAAGGAGTTTAACAGGGTACTGAAACCGGGTGGCAAACTGATCATGACCACACCCAGCTATTCAAACCTGAAAGCCAAAATGAGTTATCTGCTGTTTGAATGTGAGGATCTGAATAAACTGATGCCGCCCAACGAAATTGACTCAGTTTGGATGGCAGAGAAATCGCTGAATGATGAGATTTACTATGGGCACATATTCCTGACAGGTATACAGAAACTGAGGGTGATAGGCAAACTTACTGGTTTTAAAATCAGCGAGGTAGTCTTTAACCGGGTAAACAAAACCTCTCTGTTCCTGATGTTCTTGTTTTATCCGTTCATACTGCTTACTTCCTATTACACCTATTACAAGTGCATGAAGAAGAATATGAAGATCAGCAAGGCTGAGAAAGAAAAAGTGTATAAAGAACAACTGATGCTCAACACCAGCCCCAAGATACTGGTAGATACCCACACCTTTATGGTTTACGAAAAGGAAAAAGAGCTGAAGAATATCTACAGCGACCTCAACAACATCACCAAGCCGTTTGATGTGGTGATGTAGGTTGCTGGGGGGAAGTGCTTTTATGGATTACATAAAGACATAAAAATGAATAACAGCAATGGGAAAGCAAGAAGTTTGCTACATCTTGCTATGCTGTTTGTTTTTTGTAAAAATAGATTTTAGCCAGCTTCGGTATAATTCGAAGCTCAATTCATACCCAACTAAAAAGCACGAGTATTAAGAAATCATTAAGAACGAAAGTGTTTACGCCTTTCGTTCTTGAGTGAAACTACTGTGTTTATATTAAATTGATTATTTGGTTACGTTCCGCTAACATGCCGTAAATAATGGTGCAATAGTTTTACAGTCGAAACACCAACACTCAATTCTATTATGCGATCAAGACATTTGATAGGCCTTCTGAGCCTACTATTGCTGACATTATCATTGCCTGAAATCAAGGCCCAAACGTTTGATTATTCGTTTGCTGTTGTAGGGTGTAACCGCGTTGATTACCTGGATACGGCGGCCACTTCTGGCGCCGCTAACGCAACAGGTTTAAGTACTGCCAACGTTTACCAACTGAAGCGCATGTTTGCGGAAGTAGCAGCGCTGAATCCCAAACCAAAGTATCTGTTTTTGGCGGGAGATATGGTAATGGGATACATTAATGATACCGTAACACTTGCCACGCAATTAAGAGCGTGGAAGGCGATCTATTATGCAAGTCCTATCGCTACTTCCGGAATCAAGGTGGTAGTAATACCCGGCAATCATGAGACACAAGATAAGGCAGCGGGTAAGAAATCATTTGTTGCGGCGGAAAGGACGTTTGTCAGAGAGATGGACTCTTTTATTGTAGGCAACAATGGTCCGGGTGCTGGCGGTGCAGATGCGCTTGTAACAGACCAATCAAAGCTGACGTATTCATTCGATAATGGCTGTGACCACTTCATTATCCTCGATACCGACCCTGTAGGCAAAGATGCCCGTGTGCCATATAAGTGGGTAGCCAACGATATTCAAAGTGCACGCACTGCCGGAGCGAGGCATATATTTGCCTTTGGCCACAAGCCGGCTTACTCATCGCCGTTGAAACCGCTGGATGGTCTTGAAGCTTTTGTGCCGGAGCGCGATAGTTTCTGGAAATACATGGAGAACTATAATGCCGATGCGATGTTTGCAGCTCACGAGCACGTGTGGGATACCATTCATCCGCACGCTGGTAAAACATGGCAGGTAATTGCAGGTAATGGTGGTTCGCTTGTAGAAGCTACCTGGATGGGTGCAGGTCAATCGTATTTCGGTTTCACATTGGTGAACTTATATAAAAATAATCAGGTTAACGTTAACAGCTACGGCAGAACGGCGGATATGACAAAGTATTCACTGCCACAGGATACTTTCGCTACTACTGTGAGAGCAAATTTCAATATCGGTATCGATCCGGTGATTGACCATACTCCGGTCACCAGCATGAGCGGTCAGGGGCCTTTTACAATCACGGCAACCATTACCGACGACATAGCGGTGACAGGGGCGCAGTTAAATTACTTTGTTAACGGAACTGCACAGACGCCAATAGTGCCTGTTATTTCCGGCAGCACATATACTTTTACCATTCCGGCTGTTACTGCATTCTCTGGTACTGTTAATTATAATATACAGGCAAATGATGCTTCAGGAATAAACTTCTATTCAACAGGCTGTGCATCCACATACCATACTTTTACATTCTATAATGCTTTCAGAGGTCCAACCTCCAGCCAGACACCATTTGTGCTGCCAACTACAGCGGGCGGCAAAACGACTGCGGTGTTAACTACAACAGACACTGTTGCCGGAGGCTATATGATGGCTGGAATCCCTGATGGTCTTGGTGCATTTGATAATGGTGATGGTACATTTACGCTGCTCATGAATCATGAATTGACCAATATTTCAGGAGTAACCCGCGCTCATGGTTCTATAGGAGCTTTCGTTTCTATATGGAAGATCCGTAAGTCTGATCTTGCTGTTCTTAGCGGGAGTGATCTGATCAGGAATGTAAATTTGTGGAACGGTGCTGGTTATAACACATACAACTCTACTACTCCTTCGACATCGGCTATTTTTGGCCGTTTCTGTTCGGCAGATCTTCCTCCTGTTTCGGCATTCTACAACGCCGTAACGGGTAAAGGCACACAGGAGCGTATATTTATGAACGGCGAAGAAACCAACGATGAGAGCCGTGCGATGGCGCATATAGTTACCGGTACTAATGGCGGTACAAGTTATGAGCTGCCTTGGCTAGGTAAGGCTGCCTGGGAGAATGCAGTAGCTGCACCTAACACAGGTGACAAAACTGTTGTAGCGTTGACAAACGATGGTACTGATGGTCAGGTATATTTTTACATAGGTACAAAGACTAACACTGGTACTGAAATAGATAAAGCTGGCTTGAATGGTGGTCATCCGTGGGCAGTAAAAGTTACGGGTTTCCCTGTTGAGCGTGTAAATTCAACAACGATCAACCTGCCGCCAACACCTGGTACTCGCTTTAGTTTGGTGGATATTGGTGATGTGCATAACATAAGCGGTGCTATTTTTAATACGCTAACGAATGCGGCAGGTGGTACTAAATTTTCCCGTCCTGAGGATGGCTGCTGGGATCCTTCTCGTCCGAATGATTTTTACTTCAACACGACTGATCAATTGGATCAGGTGAATGATGGCATAGGCACACAGGTAGGACGCTCAAGGGTATGGCGCCTGCGTTTTGATGATATAACACATCCGGAACTTGGAGGTACTGTGGAAGCCGTTATAGACGGTACTGAAGGTATCAACATGCTGGATAATATGACGATAGATAAGTATGGTCATATAATAATGCAGGAAGACGTAGGCAATGCTGCACATAATGGTAAAATGTGGCAGTACACTATTGCGACTGATTCTTTGAAGATGGTGGCCAAGCATGATCCAGCCAGATTTGGTGATATCGGTGTTGCTGCAACGTTGCCATTCAATGTAGATGAAGAAACCTCCGGCATAATAGATATGCAGGATATATTGGGTCCGGGTATGTTCCTTTCGGCAGATCAGGCGCATTATCTGATTGCTGGTGCGGCAGTAGAAGGTGGTCAATTGTTCTCTTTCTTCAACCCGGATACTTATAACAGCTTTGCTCAGACTGCAGGTTCGGGTCCGAGTACAACAAAAACCCCTTATGTAATACCTACAACACCAGGAGCAATAACTAAGGCAGTATTGACTACACAGGATACAATGTCGAACGGATACATGATGGCAGGTATACCTGATGGTTTGGGTGCGTTTGATAATGGTGACGGTACGTTTACCCTGTTAATGAATCATGAGTTGACTAATTCATCGGGAGTAACCCGCGCTCACGGTTCTATTGGAGCTTTTGTTTCTAAATGGAAGATACGTAAATCGGATCTTGCTGTGCTCAGTGGCAGCGACCTGATACAGAACGTGAAGTTGTGGAATGGTACCGGATATAATACTTACAATTCTTCAAGTCCTTCTACATCGGCTATTTTTGGTCGTTTCTGTTCGGCAGACCTGCCACCGGTTTCGGCATTCTATAATGCTGCTACTGGTATGGGAACAAAGGAACGCATCTTTATGAACGGCGAGGAGACCAACGATGAGAGTCGGGCGATGGCACACATCGTTACCGGTCCCAACGGCGGTACAAGTTATGAGTTGCCATGGCTAGGTAAGTCTGCCTGGGAAAACTCGGTAGCTGCACCAAACACCGGCGATAAAACTGTAGTTGGATTGCTGAACGATGGTACAGACGGTCAGGTTTACTTCTATATTGGCACTAAGACAAATACGGGAACAGAAATAGATAAGGCTGGTTTGAACGGCGGTCATCCATGGGCAGTAAAGGTTACGGGTTTCCCTGTAGAGCGTGTAAACTCGACGACCATAAACCCACCACCTGCACCTGGGACACGTTTTAGCCTGGTAGATATTGGCGATGTACACAGCATGACGGGTGCCGCATTTAACACGGCTACCAATACGGCAGGTTGTACTAAGTTCTCTCGCCCGGAAGATGGCTCATGGGATCCATCTCATCCGAATGATTTTTACTTCAATACAACTGATCAATTGGATCAGGTTAATGACGGCATAGGCACTCAGATTGGTCGCTCAAGGGTATGGCGCTTGCGTTTTGATGATGTAACACATCCGGAACTGGGCGGAACAGTGGAAGCCGTTATAGACGGTACTGAGGGCATCAATATGCTGGACAATATGGCTATTGACAAGTATGGACATATATTGATGCAGGAAGACGTAGGCAATGCAGCACATAACGGCAAGATATGGCAGTACACTATTGCTACAGATTCTTTGAAAATGGTAGCGAAGCACGACCCACTGAAATTTGGGGATATTGGTTTAGGAGCAACTGCACCATTTAACGTAGACGAGGAAACTTCGGGTATAATAGACATGCAGGATATTCTTGGACCGGGTATGTTTCTTTCGGCAGATCAGGCGCACTATCTGATCCCTAATGCGGCAGTTGAGGGGGGGCAGCTATTTACTTTGTTCAATCCAGATACATACAACAGCTTTGTAAAAACTGCGGGTACAGGCCCGAGCACAACAAAATCACCGTATGTATTGCCAACAACTCCGGGTGTTATTACAACCGCTATTCTTACAACGCAGGACACTACATCGACAGGCTATATGATGGCGGGTATTCCTGATGGCCTTGGTGCATTCGACAATGGAGATGGTACGTTTACACTGCTTATGAATCACGAGCTGACAAACACATCTGGTGTGACCCGTGCACATGGTTCTATCGGAGCTTTCGTTTCTAAATGGAAGATCCGCAAATCAGACCTTGCTGTACTTAGCGGAAGTGATTTGATGCAGAACGTGAAGTTGTGGAACGGTACAGGATATAATACTTACAATTCATCAAGCCCATCTACATCGGCTATTTTTGGTAGGTTCTGCTCTGCCGATCTTCCTGCTTTTTCTGCATTCTACAATGCAACGACGGGAATGGGTACTCAAGAACGTATCTTTATGAACGGTGAGGAGACCAACGATGAAAGCCGTGCAATGGCACATATTGTTACCGGTCCGAACGGAGGTACAAGTTATGAGTTGCCATGGTTGGGTAAGGCTGGCTGGGAAAACGCCGTAGCTGCACCAAATACAGGCGACAAAACTGTGGTAGGATTGTTGAACGATGGTACAGACGGTCAGGTATACTTCTATATTGGAACTAAGACAAATACAGGTACTGAGATAGATAAGGCTGGTTTGAACGGCGGTCACCCCTGGGCAGTAAAAGTTACTGGTTTCCCTGTAGAGCGCGTGAATTCAACAACAATTAATCCTCCACCTGCACCGGGCACACGTTTCAGTCTGGTGGATATAGGGGATGTACACAATATGACAGGTGCTGCATTCAACACAGCAACAAATACAGCCGGCGGAACAAAGTTCTCTCGTCCGGAAGATGGATCATGGGATCCGATACATCCGAACGATTTTTATTTTAACACCACAGATCAGCTTGATCAGGTTAAAGACGGAGTTGGCGCGCAAGTGGGTCGCACCAAAGTATGGCGCCTGCGCTTTGATGATGTTACTATTCCTGAATTGGGTGGTACTATTGAGGCCGTACTTGACGGGACAGAAGGTATCAATATGTTGGACAACATGGCAATTGACCAATACGGCCACATTATGCTGCTGGAAGACGTAGGTAATGCAGCTCATAATGGCAAAGTTTGGGAATATACCATTGCTACAGACTCTTTGAAAATGGTTGCTATGCATGATCCGTTGAAGTTTGGTGATATTGGACTTGGTGCTACTGCACCGTTCAATGTTGACGAAGAGACATCGGGCATCATTGATGTAAAGGATATTCTTGGACCAGGTAAGTACCTCTGTGTGGATCAGGCGCACTATTTGATTCCGGGTGCAGCAGTGGAAGGCGGTCAGCTGTTTTCTATATTTAGTCCGGATACTTGCCTGATACCTGAATTTAAAGTAACTCCTGCAGGTATCGTAAGAAGCGGTTGTAATGCCGTGGTTACTTATACTACGTCTGTAATGGCTAGTCCTAGTGCAGCTATGAGTTATGCATTCAGCGGCGCAACTACAATCAGCGGTGCCGGTACAGGTAGCGGATCTACCTTTAACGTTGGAATTACGAATGTTACACTGACTGCTGCCAATATGTGTGGCAGCAAGAGTGCAAACTTTGCTGTAACAGTAAACCCTTTGCCAAATGCGGTTACTGTAACCGGCGGTGGTGCAGTTTGTGCCAGTGGTACACTGAATGCATCGAACGGCGGCAGCGGAACTATTTACTTCCAGGGTGCAATTTCGGGAGGAACATCGACTGCAATAGCTGCAACAAGTCAGGTTATCACTTCTTCCGGTACTTACTATTTTAGGGCACAAGGCTCTGATGGTTGCTGGGGGCCACAAGGTAGTGCGACTGTAACTGTTAATCCATTGCCAACGGCCGCTATTGTAAGCGGATCCGGCACATACTGTGATCATGGTACCATAACAGCTTCAAACGGATCTAGTGGTACAATGTACTTCCAGGGTACTCTTTCGGGTGGCTTTTCGACTGCAACTCCTGCAACAAGTCAGGTAATAACTACCTCAGGTACTTATTATTTCAGGGCTCAATCGGCTGCGGGTTGCTGGGGACCAGCAGGAAATGCAACTGTAACGATCAATTCGCTTCCAACTGCTTATACTTTAACAGGAGGAGGCAGCTATTGCGCAACCGGTGCCGGTGTTGATGTAGCATTGAGCGGTTCGCAAACAGGTGTCAGTTACCAGCTATATAACGGCGTGCTACCAGTGAGCACACCTCTTTCAGGCACCGGATTTAGTATTGATTTCGGTATGCAGACAGCATCTGGTATTTACACTGTAGTTGCAACAAATACAACTTCGTTATGCAACAACGGAATGACAGGCCAGGATACTATTACAGTTAATCCTCTGCCAACAGTATTCACTGTAACCGGTGGCGGGGCATATTGTACAGGCGGCCCAGGTGTTCATGTGGGTCTTTCCGGCTCACAGAGCGGTGTCAGCTACCAGTTATATGCAGGTGGTGCATCAGTAGGGTCACCTGTCGCTGGTACAGGTGGTATTCTGGATTTTGGGTTGCAGACCATTACCGGTGCGTACACTGTTATTGCCCAGAACGCTTCCACACATTGCCAGAACAACATGGCCGGCAGCGCATCTGTTTCTGTTAATGCACTGCCCGATGTGTATAGCACAGGCGGTGGCGGTCATTACTGCGCAGGCGGAACCGGTGTGCCGGTGACGCTCAGTTCATCAAACTCAGGTATAGGATACCAGTTGTATATGGGTGGTGTGGCAGCAGGCAGCTCTGTGCCGGGCGGAACAGGTATTCCAATAAATTTCGGCAGCTATACAGCGGCAGGAGTTTACAAAGTGGTAGCTATGAATACCACAACTGGCTGTTTGGACACTATGGCAGGCAGTGCGATAATCGTAATTGATCCGCTGCCAGGTGTATATAATGTTACCGGCGGCGGCAACTACTGCACCGGAGGTACGGGCATGCATGTTGGTCTGAGTGGTTCAGCGGCAGGAATCAGCTATCAGCTGTACAAAGATGGTTTGCCAACAGGAGCAGCCGTATCAGGTACTGGTTCATTAATTGATTTCGGACTGAATACAGGAACCGGTAACTATACAGTGAAGGCCACAAACACTGTGACCGGTTGTATGAAAAATATGACCGGCAGCGTTAATGTGGGTACTATACCGCTGCCGGCACAGTATACAGTGACGGGTGGGGGTAGCTACTGCTTTGGCGGAACCGGCCTGGCTGTTGGCCTGAGCGGTTCACAGTCAGGAGTGAACTACCAGCTGGTAACCGGAAGTACAATTTCCACAACAGTAATTGCTGGCACAGGTTCGCCTTTGTCTTTCGGATTGCACACAACACCGGGAAGCTATAGTGTGTATGCAACAAGCACAAGCAGCGGATGCGGCACAGCTATGGCTAGTTCGGCGAATATCACTATTATTCCGCTCGTTAACCCATCTGTTAGTGTGACTGCTGATGTAAGTAATCCGGTTTGTAAAGGATCACTAGTTACGCTCACAGCCCATCCTGTAAACGGAGGCAGCTCGCCTTTATACAGATGGAAGCTGAATTCAGTTGAAACCGGTGTCATAAGCGACAAATATCATTTGGTGCCAGTTAACGGTGATAGAATTGATGTTGATATTATCAGCAGCGAAGCCTGCATAAATGCATCTCTGCCTGCACCAACTACAATGATTGATGTGGATACCCCGATTACCACCACTGTGTCAGTTACTGCTTTTCCGGGCTTTGATGTGAGCCCAGGACAAATGGTAACGCTTACAGCCCACCTTGCCGGAACTGGCCCCGCGCCTGCGTACATGTGGTATATCAATAATTTCCCTGTTAACGGAGCCACCTCCGGTACTTTTACAAGCGGAGCGTTTGCCAATCATGATTCTGTAACCTGTGTTATCTCCTCATCTAATGGCTGCGGTATGAGTACGTCTAAAGCGTCAGTAAGGATAGGTGTAGGAAATGTAGGTATTACTGATCTGCAGCGCGATGGTGAATTGAGGGTGATTCCGAATCCAAACAAAGGAACATTCACACTGGAGGGAAATACAGGCAATACTGCAGGCAACGAAGAAATTACACTTGAGATATTGAATATGGTTGGCCAGGTAGTGCATAAGCAAACACTGACAACGCATAATGGTGTGTTGAAAGAGGCCGTGCAGGTGAGCGGTGCTGTTGCAAATGGAATGTATCTGCTGAATCTGAAGTCACAGGCTACGAGCAGATTGCTGCATATTGTGATTGTACAGTAATGAAATAACAAGGCCTGTTATTTGCAGGCAAAATAATGATAAGGGTGTCTCTTAACGGGAGGCACCCTTATTATGTTGTTATTGTTATATTGCCTGAGAAGAAGCTGTTTGTAAAAGAATGCATTGCCGGCTGACTATTTTGTTTGTGAACACCTTAACCTGTATTCAGCATAAGCCTTTGTAACAGTAATTTAATATAAAGAAATCGTGCATCCTCAATAACAGTAATGGGTAGTGGCGTACAGTATAGCAGAAAGGCTATGCTCTGAAAGAAACTCTGATAATTGGGATATTCCTAGTTTGCCGATAGTAAGTGGAATACGAAGAAATGATTTCAATTAAGAGGGCACATTGCAGGAACCGGAAAAATATATTTGTATTCAGTAATGTAAGGCGGGCGCATTGATGGGCAATTTCAGGGGAACCATTACTCCTTACCCGCTCTCACGAGGGTTTCTTTTTCTTCTGAGGAGAGGGAGTTGTAGCCTTTCTGGTTAATTTTATCGAGGATGTCGTCTATGCGTTTTTGGGTGATGCCGGTTTT
>OMJB01000134.1 GCA_900299255.1 Sphingobacteriales bacterium | reverse complement strand
CCGGCACAAACTGAAGTTGCACCGCCCGGTATTGCCGGATTAGGATTAAGGGCAACAACCGCAGTGCCAGTCATATTTTTAGAACAACCGGTAGCAACATTTGTTGCAACTATTGTATAAGTACCTGTTGCAGTTACCAATCCAAAGTTAAGCGCACTGCCTGTACCTGATAATGAAGATACTGGTGAGCCACCAAGATATAACTGATAATTTGTACCAACTGACGAACCGCTTAAACCAATGGCAACACCTGAACCTCCAGTACAGTAATTACCACCGCCTGTAACATTATATGTAATAGGTAACGGATTTACAACCAATGATGTGCTTATTGCACAGGTTGTAGGAAGCGTGTATGTAATAGTTACTGATGCAGGTGTTCCGCCTGAAGCAACACCGGTTGCAACCCCTGAGCTGGCACCAATGGTTGCAATCGAAGGATTGCTGCTGGTCCAGGTTCCACCTGCCGATGCGTCAGTTAATGTAGTCGTTGCACCTCCCTCACAAACCACCGGTGTACCGCCGATAGTAGCAGGATTTGGATTAACTGTAATTGTATAAGTAGAAATTGCAGTACCACAAGCCGTAGAAGCATTGTAAGTGATAGATGCCAAACCAGCAGAAACTGCCGTTACTACGCCAGAAGAAGAACCTATTGAAGCTATAAGCGGAGCACTGCTGCTCCAAACACCACCTGCCGGACCAGCCTGAGTAAGTGTAGAAGTACCTCCTGGACATAATGAAGCTGTACCAGAAATAATACCACCAACAGGAACCGGACAAATGATAACATAACCATTACCTGTATTATACCCACCTGTTAAAACAGCGCCAGAAACGCCAGTACCACCAGCGTAAGACGAACCACCGGCACCACTTCCGCCATATGAACCACCACCACCGTAGTAGCCGCCGCCGCCGCCGCCGCCCCAGAAGTTAGGAGAAGCATTGCCTCCTGCACCCAATGCACCTGCCTGTGGCGGAGTTGCACCTCCTGCACCTGGCGAACCACCCGCAGTTTGTGTACCACCGGTACCACATTGTGTACTGGCACTACCACAGTAGTTTCCGTTCACACCGGTAAGACCACCTGCATCTCCACCATCTTCGCCACACGCATAGCCGCTACCGCCGCCGCCGCCGCCAACCATCTTACGGCTGGTAAGATCTCCGGCAACTGTACGGATGTCAGTGGCACCGCCACCGCCACCACCGCCACACTGGCCGGCACTACTCGAACCAGTGCCACCATTTTGACCACCACCGCTACTTAAACCGGCCGCACCACCCGAACCGCAAGAACTTGCGGCTGGCTGCTGACCAACGTAAATATATATGACCTGACCAGGAGTTACTGCCAGAAAACCTGTAACACGGCCACCCTTACCGCCAATCTTGGCGGGACTGGTGAAGTTACTGCCCTGCGCACCAGCAAGGTCAATGTTTAACGAGGTTACACCTGCAGGCACAGTGTATGTCTGCACCGATCCTGTGTAGCTAAACGTGATAGGTTGCGCGAACGCACTTAGATGCAGGCCCAAAATAATTGCTATTGGGAGCACTAATTTTAAGAGGTAAAATCGTTTCATACTGTTAATTTTTTGGAGGTACAAAAGTTTAAAAAAATTCTAGAATTCACATAGTTACTAACAATGTTCACAACTATTTTTTTGTTTTTCAAAAAAATGGTTATGCAAAATATGAGAGTTTTGCATGAAAACAAAATTATTTAACCACTAAGGTAAAAATAAATTTCGAGTAAAAGAAATAATTAATAAATAAAAAATATTCTTCCTTTTGTTAAAAAATTATCTAATTTATGTGGGTTGTAAAATGCATTTGCCAACAACAATAGAAATATGCATTATTTTTCAAATTTCAAGCGATTATAATCTCATTTTTGAAGAGCTTTTTCCATTGCATAGTGTGGTATGCCTACCTCGCTGAACTCATGGCCAACCTGCGCATACCCGAGTGCGTGATAAAAACCCATTGCCACCTTTCGTGCATGCAGAACAATCTTATTATATCTGTTCTGTGCCGCAAAAACCTCGGCTGCTGCCACCAGCATTTTACCGATTCCCTTGCCTTGTAATTCATTGGCAACAGCCATTTGCCTGAGTTTAAAAACATCGGTAGCAATCCGGTGCAGCATCAGGCAGGCAACAACCCGGTCATTTTGTTCTGCAATAAAAATAATGTCCAGATGGTCATTACTGAGGTCTTCATTTTTTAGTGACATACCCAGCGGTTTGCGCAGTACTTCATCCCGCAGTTCCCACACCTGCTGGTATTTGGGCGACAAAGAATTTATGTATGAAATAGTAATGCCGTTCACTAGTTTATGTCTATTTGGGTAACCTCTGTAGCGGTAATGCGGAACAGTTTTACGAATTCTGATGAGGCTGACTGTCCCGGCCCTTTCGGATAATGTACCTGATATTCGCCTGGCTGTATCTGCAAATGCTGGCTTCTTGGATCACTCAGGTCCAGAGAATAGAATGGAAGGAACTTATCGCCCAGCCTCTGATACAGCTTTACAGTGCGCACTTTACCGTCAGATACAAATTTTGCAAAACCAGGCTGGGGTATGCCAATGCCTGATTCCATAAAGTCGAGGTCAATGTTCTTGATCAGTAACGGGAATGTATTGATCTCTACATGGTAATTGCCCGATTCATACTTGATCTTTTCTGTTCCTTTTTGTTCCTGAACTCTGCCCTGAGCTTTGTTGCGCTCAGTTACTATAGCTTTGAATTCAGTAACCGGCCTGTTGGGAGCCCCTATGTAGTAAAAATAAAGGGATATAGGCGGCACAGTCACAAAAAATTTGTTCTTTCTGTTGGCTTCAACCTTAATATTGTTCATTACAAAATTCGGGTTGTCGTTAAACGTTAGCTGGTAGGTGCCGGGTGGAATGTTGGTCTGCGGATCAGGATTACCAGCCGGATCAACTGTGCGGTAGAATTTCTTTACCACTTGCTTTGTTGATGGATCCACCAGCATTACCTGTGGTGTAGTAGGATAAAACTTGCCTGCACCATTTGTAAAATATATCTCTACAGATGTCTGGTTATCCTCAACTGTCTCTACTTTCACCTCCTGTACGGGTGGCTTTTTAGCTATTTCCGGTGGCGGCGCTTTTTCAGCTTTTACAGCCGGTAAAGGCGGAACCTGTTTGTAAGGATAGGTGCGGTCTTCAATAACAAATATCACATTGAACTGGCTGAAAGCAGCTGGTTTCAGTTTAGCAATCTTTTCATCGCGCGGAGCAACAGGCGTATCAATTTTTAAGGCAGGTAATTTAACCGGCAATTCTGCAGGCTCCATCCTCAGCGCCGTTGCCTTGGTACTGAATGACTGAAGCTGTGCTAGCGGAGCTGCGGCAGTGACAGATTTGGTACGAGCAGGCAGTGTGTCTATTACTTTTACTTTAGGCAGTTTTATTCCCGGATCAACGGGTTTTATATCAGCTTCCGGACGGGGTATTCTGATGATGGTAAGCCCTGATTCTGAAACGGCACTTAATTTGTCTGATGGCGGAGGTGCCCATTGTTTTTTGGCAGGGGGAGTGTTTACCTTCATTACACTTGGAGCCCTGGCAGCAATTTCATTGTAATCAACTTTCGAAATTTTTATAAGTGGCCTGAATGCACTGACTATTGCAGAAACTGCGCCCGGCATTTCTCCCTCTTTGGTTACCTGCAAAAAATCACCCATGCATGAGTAAACTGTTTTCAACGAAGGGTCATTTTCCAGGCTGACAACGTATGGTTTAAAAAATACTTTGCTCTTAATGAGCGTTTTCATCACTTCGCACAAATCGCCACCACAACTTTCTCCGCCGTCTGTAATGAGAATAATACTGTATGCATGATGCTCTTCATCGAGGATGTCTTTATTGGCGGCCTCCTTCAATGCAAAGGCTATAGGAGTAACACCAAGCGGCCGGATATCGAGCAAACGCAGGTACATCTGCGAGCGGTTATCTGTGCTGAACGCTACTTCATTTCTGGTGTCGTAACAATCATTTTCAGGCACTGTGTGCTGATGCCCGAAAACCCTTAATCCGAACTGAACCTGCGGATTAACTGCATAAACACTGTCTATAAGCCGCATGATAAGATCAGTAGCAGCCTTGTATTTTTCTTTACCTCCGCTCCACGGCAGTGTCATACTGGATGATTCATCCAAAAGTATAAGTATACGTGACTGCATGTACTCCCCTGCCAGCTGTGCAGTGGAGGTGCCGGTAACAAAAACACATAATAAAATAAATACAAACCGCTTAATCTGCATGAATCGCACCTTGGTTACAAACCTACATTAAAATGTATGATTTAGAAATTGAAAGGTGCAAATATATTGACAAAAAAACGGTTGTTGTTTTCAGCTCGCCATTTTTAAGCATCGAGGGCTGCAGGTGTGGCATAAAAAGAATAGTATTGCAGCTACTATTTTATATTTATTTGATGACCCAGCAAATTTCAGTTTTTTGGTTTCGCCGTGACTTGCGGCTGGACGACAATGCAGGTTTTTACCAAGCTTTACTATCGGGGCATAAGGTGCTGCCGGTATTTATTTTTGATACTAATATTCTTGATTCGCTTAGCAACAGGCAGGATGCCAGGGTAGGCTTTATCCACCAGGCAGTTGGTATGTTACACCAGCAACTCACGGCAGCCGGCAGTACGTTGTATGCAGCATGTGGCAGGCCGGCAGATGTTTACCAGCAGCTTGCGAGCGAGTACAATATTGCTGCAGTGTATACCAATCACGATTACGAACCCTATGCCCGGAAAAGAGATGATGAAATAAAAGCGCTTCTGGCTGCCAAAGGCATACCCATGTATACCTTCAAAGACCAGGTAATATTTGAAAAGAACGAAGTTATAAAAGACAACAACGAGCCTTATACCGTTTTCACTCCTTACAACCGCAAGTGGAAAGAGAAAATGGGCACACAACCGTTTGTAAATTACGACACCATTTCTCTGCTGCATAATTGTATACAAACAGCACCTATACCTTTTCCTTCGATCAAAGAAATCGGATTCGAAAAATCTGGTTTTACTTTTTCAGCGCCTGTATTAGATGAAGTTATTGCCGCCGGTTATGACAAAACGCGCGACTACCCATCTGTAAACGGAACAACACGGATGAGCGTGCACCTGAGATTTGGTACCGTAAGTATCAGAAAGCTGGCAAATACAGTGGCTTCAATAAACGGTACACTTTTAAATGAACTTATCTGGCGTGAATTCTACCAGATGATACTGTGGCATTTTCCATATGTAGTAAACAGTTCGTTTAAGCCGCAGTACGACAATATAGTTTGGAGAAATAACGAACAGGAATTTGAAAAGTGGTGCAAAGGAAATACAGGTTATCCGATAGTTGATGCAGGAATGCGTGAACTGAATACTACAGGATTTATGCACAACCGTGTGCGAATGATTACAGCAAGTTTTCTTACCAAACACCTGCTGATAGACTGGCGTTGGGGTGAAGCTTATTTCGCAGAACGGTTAATGGACTTTGACCTTGCCGCCAACAACGGTGGCTGGCAGTGGGCTGCAGGTTGCGGATGCGATGCTGCCCCCTATTTCAGAATATTCAATCCTTACCTGCAGACGCAAAAGTTTGACCCGGAACTGAAGTACGTAAAAAAATGGGTACCTGAATTTGAAACACTGGAATATCAGCGGCCAGTTATAGACCACGGTTTTGCCCGCGACAGATGCCTGAAAGTATACAAACAGGCTTTGAATAAAACCTAGGCTATTGCGGCCAGTTAATCAGGGACGATGGCCACCGCTATTTCTGTGAACATCGCCCCTGAAAATTACACACACAATGCAACAGGAATAAAACCATGCCACTGACGGGTGTAATTAAAAAAATATTGACAACAACGCTGCCAGAATGCCTTGTTTCTTTTGCTTTGTTTTCCTTGGTTCGGCATGTTCGATGAATGCCAGAAGCAATGCTCGTTTCTGCTCTTTCCGGGTTTTCATAAATACTGTATTTAAAATTAAGCTATTAATTTTATAATCACGCGGCTTTCTTTGCTTCCAGATAAAATAATTCATCCTGTACAACATAAATACCCAGCTCGACCAATACCGGTGCCACAGATTCTTTGTACCTGTCAGCCAGCAACAGATCTTTTGCAGGCTCTTCAACAGTTCGTATATATCCGGGTAGTTTTTCTTTGAGCTGCATTACAACATCTTTCCAGTTACTGCCCTTAGCTGTGCGCAAACGGGGCGTACCCAGCCTGAATCCGGCTATTCCATCGGCACAGCCTATACTCCGCCGCCTGCTGAATAACCTGCTCTTGTTGGTAATACAGTAATTCTGCGCTATCTCAAATGCATTTTGCTTGCCCTGCTGCAGCAATTTCAATTCTCCTTCAAAATGCGACATAAGTTCATTGACCTCAATATTGATGATCTGGTTGATCTCCAATTCTCTTTTCTCTGCCTGCGCATACAATGCAACTGCATTTTCAAACGCATTGCTGGTTATTTCTTCCTTCTGTTTTTTTGCATTTCTTGTTTTCATAAAAATGGTGTTGTTAGTTAATAATAATCCCGCAAAATTCATGCCCTGATTCTGCTGTTTGCTTATTATGCACTTGCAGCATGCAACATACCGGTTTCAGCTGTACTGAGCCATTGGTTTACTGCGTTTAATGCTGTCTGATATTTTTCCATAAATCTGGAATCACCTGTATAGATAAGGTTGTTGGCTCTGACCAGGCCACTGATTACAGTAGAATGATCCATGCCTCCAAAAAGAGCGGCAATCTGGTGCAGGGTTATTGCCGGAAAATGAACCCTCAAAAAATATGCTCCCAAAAACCTCAGTTCCGCAATATCCCTTTCGCGAGACCTTCTTGTAAAACAATCGTAGTTCATGTTGAGTGAGCGTGCAATTTTTTGCAGCATTTTCTCAGGTGTGCGCAGCGGATCCTGACTGGACCGGAGCATGATAGATACCCCTACGCCTGTTTTAAATTTAATTCTCTGTTGTGCCATGCGGACTATGCTCCTCGTTGTTCTGTTATTGGCTGCCGGACTATATTTCATAACTATTTATTTTTTTGTGCTCATTATCTGATTTCTTCCTTTGTACATTTTGTCCTGGTATTTCTTTATGCTGCCAGATCGTAGGCTGCGTATTGAGTTATTAGCCGTGATGCTTTATGCAGATTGTTTTGACTTTCATCAACTATCAGTTGCAGCAATTCCTCTTTAATTATCCCATTTGCACGGCACACCAGTTCCACATCACGCGGGCCCGGGCTAAGCAGGGTGATGAAGCGGCTGCCAATGCTCTTGTACAGATCTTCAAAACCGGGTTTATGCTGATTGATACCATTCAGGATACGGATGCGTAACTTATCACTTCCTGTTATCACAATTCCGGCCTTGCCTGATATACTATTTGCGAGCATCACCAGCAGATGCAGCACTCTGTCTTTAAGCCGGTGGGCATCATCAATAATCAGTACCGATGCTTCCATGCCCTTCATATAGTCTGTGAATAATCTGAGCATTTCAGGAACTGTTCCATGTGTGCTGATGCCTGCTGATGTGAGTAGAATTTTCATAAATGAATTTCGGTTGAGTTCTTCAGTACCGGCTACGTAATAGGTATTCTCATGCTCACGTATGTACTGGCCTGCAGCATATGTTTTTCCTACGCCTTCAGCCATGGCTATTCCGTAGGCCATGGCATACTGTTGTGCATCACTGAATAAAATTCTCAGCAGCAGATAGGCATTTGTATCAGCTGCCTGCCAGTCGCCGCAGTAAAACCCTACCTGCCTGGCAATATTGTTCCACATGCGGTCACTTAAAATTTCCCAGTTATTGTTTTTGATATGAGAAATAGTAGCACTGGTTACGCCGTCGAGCGATGCCGCCGCTCCCGACTGAGTATCAAATTTCCCTACATACCGCATCAAAGCATCCTGCACTTGTTTTTTCTGTTCGTTTGTCATATATCTAAATTTTGAGGTTACTGATGGTGTTTGGGGTTAGTATTTATTATAAGACAACTTATTTGGCACAAATGATTATTTTATGTATTTTTGATCATTGTTTTTAGTAAGTTTAGAACACAAAGTTATTCCAATTTAATTGTAATTTCCAAATTTTGTGGAAAAATATTCTTAAGTTTGCATCATGTATCTAGCAAAAAATTTACGGTTTCTTCGGAAAAAAGTTGGCAAAACGCAAGGTGGGCTTAGCGTTGAACTAAATATTGGACGCACAACTATTGCAAATTACGAGGCTGGTCTTAGTGAGCCAAACCTTGAAAATTTGGTGACATTTTCCAAATATTTTGGAATTTCTCTCGATGAGCTTCTGTCAAAAAACATGGAAGATCGAGCATCCACCGAAAAAGATCTCATGCTCAGGGGTGCTTTTGAGCCGGTTCAAAAGAATTTCTACAGTAATATTCCACGTATCATTACAGTAGACAACAGTGGGAACGACAACATTATTTACGTACCAGTAAAAGCCAGAGCGGGGTACCTATCGGGTTACGGTGATGCTGAGTTTATTGAAACTCTGCCTACTTTCAGATTACCCGGGCTGAACAATGCAACCTACCGCATGTTTGAAGTAGATGGGCCTTCTATGGCACCCAATGTACTACACGGCGACCGCATAATAGGCGAGTACATAGACGCACTTGACAAAATAAGAGACAACCGTGTCTACGTTATAGTGCACAAAGGAGGTGTAGCCGTAAAAAGAGTAATCAACCGGCTGGAGGAAAGAGGTAAGATCTATCTGAAATCAGATACTATTGCACACAGGCATGAGTTTCCTACCATAGAGATCGATCCCGAAGATATTAATGAAGTATGGTATGGCAGAATGAAGATCAGCAGTGATTTTACAGAGCCGGCCGAAGTATACCACCGTATAGCAGATCTGGAAACAGATGTAATGGAAATGAAAAGGATGATACAAAAAGGAGAATAACCTTACGGTCAATTCCTGCCATGTACTTCATTTATATCATTATACTCAGGGTGTGATTCCAGGTATTTTGCCGCAAACGGGCAGTATACTATGGCTTTCAGATTTTGGGTGCGCACATAATCCAGCACGAATTTAACCAATTCAGCGCCTACTCCTTTGCCACGCTGTGAGGCTGGCACCAGTGTGTGCATCAATACCATATTGCCTTTCAGCCACCGATAGGTTAGCCGCGCATATTCGCCATCGGGTAAGGCTATCTCAAAACAAAACTCTTTTTTATTGTTTACTACTTCCATTTTCAGTCTTTATTGTGGGTGGTGATTTACAAACAAAAATACGGTATGGTTTTTACCATACCGTATCCACACTTATCCTCACACTTTATTAGTTTATTTCTGCTTTCCAAACTCCAGGTTCAGGATTATATTAACATCATCACCTACAACTGCTCCACCCGCTTCTGTTATTTTATTCCATTTCAGGTTATACGCTTTACGGCTGATCTTAGCTGTTGCTTTGAAACCGGCTTTGGTATTACCCCATGGATCAACAACTGTACCACCGTACAACACAGCAAACTTTACACTCTTTGTTACGTCTCTGATCGTAAGGTTACCTTCCAGTGAGTAGATGTTGTTCTTCACTTTTTTAAATGAAGTACTAACGAAAGTCATGTTCGGGTATTTCTCAGCATTGAAGAAATCATCGCTTTTCAGGTGCTTGTCACGGGTTTCGTCTTCTGTCGTAATAGAATTTACATCTGAAGTATAAGATATCTTGGCATTGTTGAAGTCAGGAGATGAAGTCTCGATATTGCCGCTGAAAGTTTTGAACCTTCCCTCAACCTCTGATACCATCAGGTGAGCTACAGTGAACTTTATTGATGAGTGACTTGCATCGCTCGCCCACTTGGTTACCTGAGCTGTTTCTTTTGCAGGTGCTGCTTTTTTAGCTGCTTCTTTTGCATTTGCCTGACCAACTGCTACAGTCAAAATCAGACTCATTAAAATAGTTGTTATTTTTTTCATTTTAGTTTGGTTTTAAATTTCGTCACAAATGTATGTACATACATACATTTACGACTATTTATTTTGCTTATGCTTCTATAAGTGCTGCAATAAATTGATTTGTAGCTTTTTACCCAACAAAAAAAACTACCAATCGGTAGTTTTTAGAAATAGGGTGTCGTTAGGATTCGCACTCAAAATCGGTCTTTTGTCACTTTTCCAGATTTTCCTTCTGGTGTTTCAATACTTTAGCTTCAATATAAAATATGATCTCTTCAGCAATGTTCTTAGACTGATCACCTACTCTTTCCAACTTACGGATAATTGACATCACATACAGTGCGTCAGGCAAAACTGTTATATCTTCTCTAATACAATCGCTGATCTTATTTATTGCATTGTTGTTTATAACATCCAGCACTTCATCTCTTTTAAATATGCTGCGTGCCAGTATAGTATCTTCTTTTTCAAACGCTATACGAGTATCGGCAAGGATCTTTATAGAATCGTCATACATTTTGATGACCTCCGTTTTAGCCAGTAACGTATTGTCGTACGGGCTAGTCGATTCAATTATATACTTGGCGATGCCCTCGGCAATATCTCCTATACGCTCCAGGTTGTTGTTTATTTTGAGCACTGCCAGCAAAAACCTCAGGTCTATTGCAACCGGACAATAAAGCGCAAATATATCTTCGCAGTCTCTGTCTAGCTTAATTTCGAATGCATTTACTCTTTTCTCTTTCAGCACTATTTCCCTTGCCAGATCTCGGTCAGAATTCAATAGAGCTGTCCTTGATTTATTCAATTGCGATTCAACCAACGTCCACATGCTGACAACTTCCAGCTTGATACGTTGAATCTCATTTTCTAACTGTGTCATTTTCGAATATCTTATTATTAGGTAAGTGGAATTTCTATTTAACTGAACCTGCCTGTAATATAGTTCTGCGTCCGGATATCTGTTGGATTTGTAAACATTTGTTTGGTATTATCATACTCCACCAACTCGCCCATGTAAAAAAACGCAGTCTTATCACTCACGCGAGCAGCCTGCTGCATATTGTGTGTAACAATGATGAGTGTATAGTTTTTCTTCAACTCATGAAATAGTTCTTCAACTGTAGAAGTAGATATAGGATCGAGTGCCGATGTAGGCTCATCAAAAAGCAATACTTCCGGCTCCATGGCTACAGCACGTGCTATACAAAGGCGCTGTTGCTGTCCACCGGACAAGAATGAACCTTTTTTTGTTAGCGAATCTTTCACCTCGTTCCACAACGCAACGCGGGTAAGTGAATGCTCAACAATCTTGTCCTTTTCAGCCTTCGGCAATTTAATGCCATTTAGTTTGTAGCCTGCTATTACGTTGTCGTAAATACTGAGGTTAGGAAAAGGATTGGGGCGCTGAAACACCATACCAATCTTTAACCGCACAAAAATCGGATGCATATCAAACACATCATCATTGTTGAGCTGTATCTTACCTTTTGAAGTAGCACCTGGTATGAGCTCATGCATACGGTTAATGCCCCTCAGGAATGTGGTTTTACCACAACCCGAAGGCCCCATTACTGCAATCACATTATTTCTGGGAATTTCAATGTTGACATTTTTTACAACGTGATTGTCACCAAAATAAGCATTATAATCAACCGACTTTACAATTGTACTTTCCATTTTCTAGTCACAAGCTTTGTAAAAATGTTCAACAACAATACCCAAATAAGCAGGATACATGATGCACCCCATGCAAGATCATGCCAATCGTTGTACGGACTGGTAGCATAATTAAAAATAAGCAGTGGCAAACTCTGCATCGGCTTTAGGATATTCGTAGATAAGTATGGATTACCAAATGCAGTAAACAACAATGGCGCAGTTTCACCGCTTACCCTCGCTACAGACAGCATCACTCCGGACAGAATGCCGCTGAAACCACAAGGTATGATTACTTTCAGTATCACCCTATGAAAAGGCATACCAAGCGCAAACGCTGCTTCACGTAGCGTATCCGGTAACAGCTTAAGTGTCTCCTCAGTGGAGCTCACTATTGTCGGCAACATCATGATAGCCAGAGCAACACTACCTGAGAGCGCAGAAAACACTCCCAATGGTTTTACCAACCAGAAATACGCCACAATACCAATCACAATTGAAGGAACACCCTGAAGGATATCAATACATAAACGGCTCCAATAGGCTAGCCTGCTTTTTCTGTTTTCGCTTAAATAAATACCACACAATATACCTACCGGAATAGCAATTACCGATGCAGTTAAAACCAACAATACAGTACCTAACAATGCATTGGCTATGCCGCCTCCCGTTTCGCCTACAGGCTTCGGAAGGTTGGTAAGGAAATGCCAGTTGATCTTCGTGATACCTGCTTTTAGAATATAAAAAAGTATGAACATCAACGGCACAACACAAGCAAATGCGAGCAGAGCAATAATCACCTGAAAAACACGACTTTTCCCTATGCGGTATTTGATGTGTACACTCATTGGCCTACTCTTGTGTAAATTGCTTAATAATTCTACGTCCTAACATATTGATAACCACCGTTACCAGAAACAGCACAAGGCCAAGCTCTATCAGCGCCGACAAATAAACCGGATGGTCTGCTTCTGTAAACTCATTGGCAATGATACTCGCCATTGTATTGCCCGGAGAAAAGATATTCTTGGGTATAAGGCTGGTATTGCCAATAACCATTGTAACCGCCATTGTTTCGCCAAGTGCCCTACCCAACGACAAAAGGATGCCGGCGAACAGGCCCGATTTGGTATAAGGCAGTATCACACTTCTGATCACTTCCCACCGGGTAGCACCTAGTGAATAGGCCGCTTCCTTAAGATTTGATGGTACCATTTGGATCATTGAACGGGTAAGCGATGCTGCATAAGGAATGATCATGATGGCCAGTATAAGCGAAGAAGTAAAAATACCCAACCCTACCGGTGCCACGCCTATTGAAGTTTCAAAACTCCTGACAATAGGCACCAACACGGCAAGACCCCAAAAACCATAAATTACAGACGGTACAGCAGCAATCAGCTCAACCGTGTTTTTCAAAAAATTCGATGCAAGTCCATTGGGAAAATACTCTCCTAGGAAAATACCTACTGCAAAAGAAAACGGAATAGATATGATCAATGCCGTGAATGATGTGAGCAAAGTACCCAGAATAAAAGGATAGGCACCAAAAATATCCTGAACCGGATCCCATACTTTGCCCCATAGATAGCTCAGGCCCGATGCCTTGATAGACAGGGTTGACTGCCAGGCAAGAGTTACCATTATGCCTAAGACCAGCACAACGGTACTCAGCGCCACGATCACTAATGTTTTCTTGAAAACATTTTCAGTACGTATCTGACGGTGCGAACGTTTAATTCGTTTAATTCCTTTCACCGCATCTCGAAGTTTTGCAGAACTAATTACCCGTCCTAACATACTGTCGGGACGGGTAATTAAATCGTTATTAAGTGATGTATCCATATTAGCAAATGGTTAAGAAACCATGAAGGCCTTAACAACCCTGTGTTTACTGCAATACAGGCTTGCCATCATATGTAACTGACTTCAACTGTGCATCGCCAACAGCAACCGCAGCAGGAGAAAGAGGTGCATAATTCAATGCAGCACTATACTGCTGGCCATCGTGGATCATCCACTGAATCAGTTTCAGCATTTTAGATACTTTTTCAGCAGAGCGGTTATCATATTTCTGCTCCTTGTACACAAGTATCCAAGACAGCCCGGATATTGGATATCCATCCGGAGCATCAGTGTTGGTAAGAGATACTTTGGCATCAGCAGGGATAGTGATGTTTGCAGCAGCAGTTACACTCGCAATACTTGGAGTAATGAAATTACCAGCCTTGTTCTGCAGTTTAGCAAAAGCCATGTTGCTCTGAATAGCGTAAGCCAACTCAACATAACCAATTCCACCGGGAGTCTGCTTGATAGATCCGGCAACACCTTCGTTACCTTTTCCACCAAGGCCAACAGGCCAGTTTACAGAAGAACCTTTACCAACTTTGCTTTCCCAATCCTTGTTCACTTTAGATAGGTAAGTAGTGAAGATGTTGGTAGTTCCGCTGCCATCCGAACGATGTGCCACCTGGATGTCCATTGCCGGCAACTTAACACCTGGGTTAATTGAAGCAATAGCTTTGTCATTCCACTTCTTGATCTCGCCCATGAAGATCTTAGCAACTGCATCCGGAGTGAGTTTCAACGTATCTTTCAGGTCGGGCAGGTTGTAGCTGATAACAACTGCGCCTGCAGTAGCCGGTATATGTATAACCGGAGCAGTTAATGCAGAATCCTGCTTAGCATTCATTGGGGCATCAGATGCACCGAAGTCAACTGTCTTTGCAGTTAACTGCTGAATACCACCACCAGATCCTATTGACTGATAGTTTACTTTCAATCCTGTGGTCTTGTTATACTCAGAAAACATTTTTGAATACAAAGGATTGGGAAAAGTAGCACCTGCACCTAAAATCGTGTTTTCATCGCCACCTTTGTTTGCAGAGCTATCTGCTTTAGAGCCATTGCCTGAGTCGCCGCAGCTGCTCATCGTCATACCAGCAGATATTGCCAACGCAACTATTGCCAGTGCTAATCCCTTCATTGATTTCATATTGCTTTGTTTTTATGATTTGTTGTTAAAACGTTACTATTTGCCGTAGATGTAATACAGCGTGATACGATATGCAACATCGGTACCCATAATAGGTGACACATTTGAGTTCATTGATGCATATTTTGTACCGTGGCTGTTGCTGCCTGTAGCACTAAGTGCACTCTCATACGTATTGAACCATACATTTGGCATGATGTGTACATTCTTCACAGGTGTAAAATCAACACCGAATGTGGAGAACATTTCTTTAGTAGTAGGCTCGTATGCAGAAGTAAGTGCAGCGTATTTTTTTGTATTTGCATCGCTCACAATGTTGTTCAGGTTGCCACTAGGATCGTAATTATCAAAACGTGCAAAGAAACCGAGCTTGTCTTTATAAATCCTGCCTTTTGTAAATAGTGACACACCCATAGCTTTTGTTGTACGGTAATAGGCTTTGCCATCCAATCCGCTGTCTACCACATCTCCAGTAAGTGTAGTCATGAACACTTCAAGGCCTACTGAGAATTTAGGGTGTACATATGCTGCAAATAATTTGGTCATGTAGCGGTCGTGGTCCCAGCGTTTTTGGTCAGTAGACAAACCAACCCCCCAGTTAATCTTAGTATAGTCCTGAGAGATATCAACAATGATTTTTTTATCCAGGAATTTAGCCCATACATCGCCATAGAACATTTTGTTCATATCATTCTCGGCTTTTGCAGCTGTTCCGTTAGCTGCCATCAACACATAACCGAAGTTGCCTTTCTTACCGAATTTGCCCATCAAAGACAAACCGAAATCATAGGAGCTGTTACGGCGTATATCGGTAATTGACCTTTCGATTGCCCTGTATCCCCACACTTCTTCCGCAGCCATGCCGCTTCCGTTTTTGGCGTATGTTGGTGTAGCTTGCTGTCCGAATACAAGGTCATGACCTTTGATAATATTCTTCCAACGGATATTGGCCAACTTTACATAAGGCGCAAATTTGTTGTTTGTGAGTACGTCACCAGTACCGGGAACAACGCCACCTGCCCAATTATCTTCTGCTGCCAATAAAAATTCAGCAGAGAATTTCTGGCTTATATTATAATCATAGCCAAGATAAATCCGGCGCCATTGAAACAGATTGGAGTTTAATGGCACTTTACTGTATTGGTTTGCACCGCCACGGCCAGCTTCGTCGTTGCCGCCCTTCCAGGCGTAATCACCAAAAGCATAACCCCAGAGTTTACCGCTAGGTTTGAATTCCGCCGTAGTATCGTTTTGTGCCATTGCAGGCCCAGCTCCCAAAAAGAGTAAAGAGCAGAACAAGCCGCCTTTGATTAATAAATTTTTCATTTGTGTGTAGTTTCGTTTAAGAATATGCAAAGAAACTATGACTATATTACCCGTATGTTACGCCAATATTAACTTAATGTTAAGTCGGGAAAATGATGTTATTTTTCTGTTAGGTAATCATTAAGCATTGAAATAGTCAATGCGGTATTGTGAACCGATTAAAAAACAGTTGAGGTGGACTTTGTAATGGCATTTGTTATGCCTGTAAGGTGAACAACTTTTTTTAACTTCACTGCAACAGAAAGAAATATGTCCGCTGATCAGGATTTGTACTCAGAGCGTTACGAAAAACTCAATGACCGCCAAAAGGAAGCGGTAAACCATATTTATGGCCCGGTGATGGTGATAGCCGGGCCCGGTACCGGCAAGACGGAAGTATTATCTATGCGAATTGCCAGCCTGCTGCAGAGTGACGCGCAGGTGCAGCCACACGAAATTCTCTGCCTCACCTACACTGATGAGGCAACCAATTCTATGCGCAAAAGGCTGCTCCAGATTATAGGTACTGCGGCCCATAAAGTAAACATCCATACGTTTCATTCGTTTTGCAATAGTGTGATACAAGCCAACAGCAGCTACTTCAGTGAGCGAAACCTGGAGCTGGTAAGTGATCTGGAAAAAACCGAGCTGCTGTACAAAATGATTGAAGACCTGCCCAAAGGGCACCCGCTGAGAAAGCTGAGCGGCAAAATTTACTTCGATTCAGGCAAACTGAACCGGCTTTTTGACATGATGAAGCGTGAATACCTTACGCCTCAGTCTATATCTGATGCCATCGATGTGTATTTAAAAAGTTTACCGGAAAGGGAAGAATATATTTATAAAAGGAATGGTAAAGGCTATCAGAAAGGAGATCTGAAACAAACACTGATAGACGAGGAAAAAAGAAAAATGGAGGACACCCGTGCCGCTGCTTTTCTGTTTGCCGACTATGAAAAACGTATGAAGGCAGCAGGCAGGTATGACTTCAACGATATGGTCATATGGGTGCTGGAAGCATTTGGCAGCAACCCTGCACTGCTTCAAAGCTATCAGGAGCGTTTCCAGTTTATACTGGTTGACGAGTTTCAGGATACCAATGGTGCACAGAATGAACTGATCAATTATCTCACTTCTTATTGGGAAGACCCGAACATTTTTGTGGTAGGCGATGATGATCAGGGTGTGTACGAATTTCAGGGAGCCCGCATCAGAAATATCATTGACTTTTATCAGCGGTATCAGGAATCAATTAAAATAATTGTACTACCGCACAATTACCGCTCATCGCAGGCTATTCTTGACAAGGCTATGGGCACCATAGGGAATAATCAGCAACGGTTGATCAATCAGCTGCACGAACTGGAACTGGATAAAAATAT
>OMJB01000133.1 GCA_900299255.1 Sphingobacteriales bacterium | reverse complement strand
TGAAATTTCAGAGCAAATTTTCCAAATCTATAAAGCACTACATTAATTCAGGCTCTGGAACCTTGAAATGCGCACTGGCTAGCTATTGTGTCACAATAAGAAAACCCTATTCAACCTTTACCATTTTCTCCTGCAGCACAGCCTCTCCTTCCTTAAGGCGTATGTAATACTTGCCCGCAGGTACGTTTTCAGCCTCAAATTCAACGCTGAAGCGGTGCCCCATTTTTCCGAATTCCTTATTTACAAACACCTCTTGTGCCATATTGCCCTGTTCGTCGAATATGCCAAGTGTAAAGGTTTTTGGTGCATCTAGCCGAATCTCAAATTCTGCAACAATCTTTAGCACTTTTGGGGTAAATGCTGGAGCGCCTGCCACTTGCTCATCAGGCCGTATGGTATAATATTGTGGGCGAGGTTGGCCAGTGATGCCCATTAAAAGTTCTATCAGTTGTTTTGAAAGTGCAACTCTGCTTGGGTCATACACATCGCTTATATTGTGGTTGTTGGTAATTGCCTAAACGGCACTCTGGCCTACATAGTCAAAGAAAGAATTGGTTTTAATGAATCTCAGCACTTTTATCATGTTCTCGTTGCCTACGTGCGAAAAAGAGTAACTGAGATCTTTTGCCGGGCAGTGCCTGGGTGCATTGCCGCAAAAGGTCTGAACATCAATTTCTCCTTTTGCTTTAGGCAACACCGCGATAAACTCTTCTCCTGTCAGTACCATTGGCTGATAAGATGAATCAGAAGGATTGAGTATGATGCCAAGGTTCACAGTGATCTGTAATACAGACTTAGTGTTATTGGTGATTATAAGCTTAGTAGTCTTGCCGTTATACTGGCCGGCAAAATTCACAGCTTCCATCTTTACAGAATTGTCTTTGATAGCATCAGACAGGTTTTTCTTCATTGTAGCCGACTGGCCCCATGCAGGGAAGAAAACCAGGGCAAGTAACACAAGAAGTTTGTTCATACAAGTTTGATTTAAAACTGTAACGCATCAACAGGTGCGGGCAGTATGTGATTGGTGATGCAAATTAACACTTTGACACAAACAGCCCTGCCGGCGATAAATATTTTAGCAAATACCCAACTGCTAATGATTATTTCTTGTCTTAGAACTAACAAAGGGTTAAAGAATTGCAGGAAAATCAAAAATAAATTTGGCAGAGTGCGGAATTTTAACTTTTTTGCATCTTAATAATCTCCTAAAATAAAAGTCTATAGCAGAAACTTCTACTTCAAAACCAAATAAGAACGGATGGCGTGAACATGTACGTTACGTTTAAACCAGGTAGAAGTTATGCAATATCTCCAACATTCTGACGCAGAATTGATTCATGCATATGTGCATGGACAGGAAAGAGCCTTAGAGGTACTTATCAACCGTTATAAAGACAAAGTATATACTTCTGTCTACATGCTGGTGAAGGACAAGTATCTGGCTGAAGATATTTTTCAGGATGCCTTTCTGAAAATGATCAAAACGATAAAGGAAGGCAGGTATGCCGAACAGGGCAAGTTTTTGCCGTGGGCCATACGTGTGGCGCACAACCTTTGTATGGATCACTTTCGCAGGACCCGGAATAATATTCCGGTTACTTTGCCTGACGGCCAGGATATCTCTATGCTTTTTGGTGCCGGCGATTTGGTGGCAGATGGCTTAGAAAAGAGGCAGGTGCATGAGTGTGTCCGTAAAATGGTTGAAGACCTGCCTGAAGAGCAGAGAGAGGTGGTAGTGCTGCGCATTTATGCCGACCTCAGTTTCAAAGAAATTTCTGACCTCACAGGAGTGAGTATTAACACCGCATTGGGCAGGATGAGGTATGCTTTGATAAATCTCAGAAGGATGGTTACAGACAAAGAACTGGTCTTGCGCTAAGCCTCGTTTTTTATATATTTGCGCAAATATGGCCCAAATACCCAGCTTTTTCTATAACGGCAATTTAGCCGAAAATACCACTGTAATCCTTGAAGCTGAAACCGCCAAACATATATGGCAGGTGCTTCGAATGGAAGCCAACGACCCGATAACTCTAACCGACGGCAAAGGGACTACTGCTGAAGGGCGGATTCATGCAGCTGAGCGGCATAAATGCAATGTAACAGTAGGCAAAGTGTCTTTCCATCCCAGAAATGGCAATGTTCTGCACCTTGCTGTGGCATTCACAAAAAACAACAGCCGCAACGAATGGCTGTTGGAGAAAGCAACTGAACTGGGCGTAGCCACGATAATACCAATTAACAGCTCGCGCTCAGAGAAAACACATGTGCGGCACGATCGTTGGAACAAAATCCTGCAGTCTGCGATTCTGCAGTCTCAGCAATCCTACCTGCCTGAACTTACCGAAATACTGACTTTACAGCAGATTTTTGACCAGTTCAGCAAGCCACAGCAGAAATTCGTTGCCCATTGTAATAATGATCTGAAGAAGGCCCCTTTTTCAGAATTGTTAAAACCTGTGAGGGAGACTATATTGATGATAGGGCCTGAGGGCGACTTTACCCAGGATGAGGTAAATTTGTGCAGGAAGAACGGCTACGAAACTGTGTCTTTGGGCACCCAAAGGTTACGTACCGAAACTGCAGCTATATCTGCAGCGGCTTTCTTTAATCTGTTTTTCGATGGAAAAGGTTAGGAAAATAATTACAGCAGTTCTTTTTATGTTTTCCGGCTTAGCGGCCGGAGCACAAAATATAAAACTGGGATCGCTGGTGTACAGTGGCGGTGGAGATTGGTATGCCAATCCTACTTCACTGAAAAATCTGGCCAATTTCTGCAATGAACAGCTCCACACAAATTTTGACCCCACAGAAGCGCATGTAGAAATAGGGAGCCCCGAAATTTTTAATTACCCTTTTTTGCACATGACAGGACATGGCCGCTGGGCTGTAACTGATGCAGAAGCACAAAACCTGCGTAAATACCTGGAGGGTGGCGGTTTCCTGCATATTGACGATAACTACGGGCTTGATGTTTATGTAAGGCCTGCTCTTAAGAAAGTTTTTCCGGAACTAGAACTGACAGAACTTCCGTTTGATTACCCGGTATATCACCAGAAGTTTAATTTTCAAAACGGCCTTCCAAAAATTCATGAACATGATGGGAAGCCACCTAAAGGCTATGGGCTGATCTATAAAGGCAGGCTGGTTTGTTTTTACAGTTACGAAACAGACCTGGGTGATGGATGGGAAGATTTTGATGTACACCACGACCCGGCTGAGAAGCACTTGGCCGCTTTGCAAATGGGGGCTAACCTGATTCAGTACGTTTTTGCCAACAATCAGGTAAAGCTCTGATGGTTGATTGTTGTGTTGCCGTGGCATGGTTGTTTTACCCTTCCGGCGGGAAGGTTGCATATAAATGCCCGGTTTCAGGCTTCGTTGTTATCATTCCATTTTTAAATAAAGGTTCTCTGTAGTACATTTATGCCAATGCGACGCGTATTATTTATAGGTTTTTTTTTAATTTCTGCTTTTAACTCTGATGCCCAGTCGCTGCAGAGCCGGCTGGAAAAAATGATGGATACCTATGCGGGCAACAATGACTTTAACGGGAGTGTACTGATAGCAAAGAAAGGCACGGTTTTATTGTCGAAAGGTTATGGCTACAGTGATTATGAATCCAAAAACCCCAACAATGAGCATACAATATTTCAGATAGGAACCATTACAGAGTTGTTTACCACCCAGCTGATACTCTCGCTGGACAGTAAGGCGGCAATGGGACTGGAAGACAAAATAAACAAGTATTTCCCCGATTTTCCGAACGGCAATGATATCACTGTTAAAAACCTGCTGACGCATTCCTCCGGATTGTATGACTATTCTAATGATTCTGTGCTGCTGAAGCCCAAAAGGAATTTCAAGCCAGCAAGAGCTGCGATAATGGAAGCTGTGCAAAACAGGCCACTGTGTTTTTATCCCGGTTCTAAATACGGCTACTGTGCTGCCGACTATTATATGGCCGGACTGATTATTGAAAAGGTGGGCAGATGGGATTATGATGACCTACTGAAGGAGCGAATTCTGAAGTCATGTAAAATGTACCGCACCGGCACTGATTTCCCGGGGCTGAGTGATAATAATAAAGCTACCGGGTATGAGCATATTTTTGCAGATACCTGGCAAAAAGCCGAAATTCCGGATACAGGATATTCGTTTACTTCATATGGTCTCTACAGTACCACTTCGGATATGTACAAGTTTTATCAGTCGCTGAGTACTCACAAGTTGCTCCCTCAGGACTGGCAGGACCTTGCTTACACGCCAGCGAAAGACCAGCACGCAGCTGGCTGGAAACTGGAGCGTATCAATGGCAAACAAGTTCTGACACACGAAAGCGTTACACCAGGTTTCAGCGGGTATGTACTCTGGCAAAAACAGGATGATTTATTTATGGTGTTTCTGGAAAACAACAGGACACCTACGATGCCGATACCGGTTTTTGCTTCAGGGTTGCTGAAATGTATTTACGGCACTGCTGAAGCAAAAAAGCCGGTTGCGCAGCCTGTAGCGCAGACAAAGACAGAGGTGCAGGCACCTGTATCGCCTTTTAAAAAGTACCTCGGCAAGTTTCAGTTTACAGAGGCTTTTTCGCTGGAATTTGTGCTGAGAGGAGATGAACTCGTAGGTATTTTAGCAGACTTAAAAGAGGTACGTATGATACCGGAAGGAACGGATATGTTCAGGCCGGATGGTATTGCGGCAGTGGTGGAGTTTGTGAAAGAAAACAATGGCAGAATAAACAAGGCCATTCTGCACCAGGGAGGTGAAGATGTAACCGGTAAGCGCATCAGGTAATTAGTATTTTAATCTTGCTTCCACTTTTCTCAGGTATTCCAGCGTGGTACTGCTGACTACAGACCTTTTTTCGCCAAACGGAATTTTGGCAATCATCCACAGTGACGCAAAAAATGTTCCCAGGTGCCCTTTGGCTGTTTTCAGGTACTGAAGCCCCCAGCCCAATGCAGTTGAAACAAAATACTGCACGGGGAGGTATCTCCACGCTACCTTACTCTTGTTTACCCACTGCATCTGTAGTTTTTTGTAGTTGGCCTGCCTGCCCAGCGGAGACTCTTTATGCATAACTGTTACAGCATCATCATACCCAATTGTGAATCCGGCGTTGAGTGTACGGTAGCTGAGGTCATACTCTTCCATCCCATAGTGAAAGTCAGCAGGATAGAGCCCGGTGGCAGTGATTACCTCTCTTTTCATTATGTGAGCTCCACCAGCAAAGTAGTAAGTAAGGAAGCGGGACTTTGATTTGTACTCATCATATTTTTTATGGGGGAAAGCTGTTACCTGTACTTCCTTGTTTTCATAGTAGATGACCCTGAAAGTAATGATGCCAGTGTTAGCTGCTTTAAAAAAATTGTTATTGAACATTTCAGAAAGGCGCAGCAGGTCATCAGGCTTTGTGAAGGCCATATCATCATCAATGCTCAGCAGCAGGTTTCCTTTTGATAAAGGTATCAGTTTGTTCCTCCCTTTTGCAACGCCCAGATTTTCATCAGACCATATGTAGGTAATTTTCAGATCCGGATTGGCGACAACGTAGTCGGTTACCTTGTTGTAGGGCTCGGTTGATGCATTATTGAGAATGAGTATTTCTTCCAGTACGTCATCAGTATGCTGTTGCGTACTCAGGTTTTGCAGGAGCTCCAGCAGGTCGTCAGGCCGGTTGTAGGTAATGATCAATATGGAAATACGGTCTGCCATTGCAATGGATGTAAAAATACATTTTATCCGTTGGTTTCCGGATTTGAACTTTAATAAAACAATGCTAGTGCTATGTAAACCTCGCCTATGGGCAAGCCCATAACGTTGTAATAATCACCGTTAATTTTTTCTATGCCCAATACGCCAATCCACTCCTGAATGGCATATGCGCCTGCTTTATCAAATGGTTTGTATTGAGTGATATAGTGGTTGATCTGTTCTTCAGTGAGTTTCCTGAAAAATACTTCGGTAGTGGTAGAAAAGCTCATTTCTTTGGCACCCCGGCGTATGCACACCCCGGTTACCACTTTGTGCATTCTGCCTGATAACTGTTTGAGTATGGAAACCGCATGAGCAGCATCGGTGGGTTTACCCAGAATGTGGTGGCCTGCCAGCACAACGGTGTCAGCGGCAATTACTATAGCATCTCCTACAAGGTGGGAAACAGCATCAGCTTTTTTTCTGGCCAGAAACTCAGGCACTTCTTCGCCCGGCATGCCCGGCGGATTTGTTTCGTCTACATCAGCAACTATAACTTCAAATTCTATTTCTGCCAGTTCCAGCAGCTGCTTCCGCCTTGGCGATTGAGAAGCGAGGATAATTTTATTTTTCAACTGATTTAAGTGATTTGAAGATGATAAATAAATAAAGAAAATACGCCGGCCAACATAATAATTTTTAGCCCCAGGCTGCTTTTATGGTAATGAGCGGCAGTTGTCTGTCCGTTTTTCAAAAAAGCGCCCCACATAGCCAGCAATGCAACAAGTATGGTTATATACACAGACAAAAATAACATGCGATGTGTAAACAATGAATAAGCAATGTATAATAAGGCAAGAATGGAAACAATACCCACTGCCAGCACAAAATTGGCACTGTATTCCAGGCCTTTTACAACTGGTAGTGTTTTGCAGCCCTCAGATGCATCTCCTATGTGGTCTTCCATGTCTTTAACTATTTCCCGCATAAGCGTAAGTGCAAAAGCAAAGAATGAGTATACAATAAGTACTGAAGCAGGTGAGGGGTTTGAGTTAGCCGAAGGAACTGTTGCAATTCCCGGCTCGTACACCACCAATGCAAGAATCGTGAGGGCAGTGAGTATTGATACAATCACATTGCCAGTAAGCATTTGTCTTTTGAAATGGGTAGAATAAAACCAAAGTAAAACGGTACATAATACCTGTAGTATAATCCATTCGGGATGGCCCGCCCGAAAAGCTACATAAGCAGCGGGCAGGAGCCCGCATATATTCAGTTCGGTATGGAATATGATTGCTTTTTTGCGTGGTATTGATTTTTCCAGAACTACTTTTCCCGGTTTGTTCACCAAATCTATTTTGATGTCAAAGTAGTCATTAATAATGTACCCTGCTGCTGCAATCAATGTTGTGGAAAGCGCCAGCAGGGTGAAATTTAAAGGCAACAGTACAACAGGGTTATTGGGTAAAATAATGCACCACCACGCCAGAAACTGTGTGAATAGAATGATGATCAGGTTTTTCCATCTTACCAGCCGCAACCAGGAATAAGATTCATTTTTTTTTGGTAAGGTCATCAGCGGCTCTATGGCAAATCGTAAAGGATATGTTCAGCGTGAAGCGGTGTAAATACGTTTGCCCTTTATTTGACCACGGCCTTCACAGCTTATCTGTAATCTTTATTTTCAACCGGTGATGAACTCTCAGACGCTTCAGTAGCCTCTTCCTTGCTCCCTTTTTCCAGGCCAGCACGGTCAGCACTTGTCGGGTCATTGGCGTCGCAGTCGTTAAAGCCATCCGGTGCCTTGAAAGTCGCTTTAGGGTCAATATTCAGTCCTTTGTCTGCCCACACCCTTTTCATGAACAATGCCCATATCGGCAGTGCAGACGCGGCTCCCTGTCCCATGGATTCCAGCCTGAAACGGAATTCGCGGTCGTCGCAACCTACCCATGCCCCTGCTATAAGGTCGGGAACATAACCAATGAACCAGGCATCAGCCTGATTGGAAGTGGTACCGGTTTTGCCGGCCACATCAGCAGTAACACCATACTTAAAGCGCATGCGTGCGCCGGTACCGCCGGGTGCAACTACATTGCGCATTAGTTTTACCATTTTAAATGCAGTGTGCGGGTTTATGATTTCCTTTTGAACGGAAGCAAAACTTTTTATAAGCATGCCGTTTTTATCTTCGATCTTACTGATAAAGAACGGCTGAGTATTGATGCCTTTGCCGGGGAACATGCTATAAGCTCCAAGCATTTCATACAGAGAGATGTCAGAAACACCGAGTGCAACAGAAGGAAATTTGTCCATCCGGCTGGTAATACCGCACTTGTGGGCAAAATCAACGAAAGCCTCAATACCTACCTGTTTAAGCATATACAGGGCGGCATTATTAATTGATTTGGCAAGTGCTACTTTCATTGGTACCGGCGATGGATAGCTGGCTTCTTTATCAGCATTATATGGCTGGGCCATACTTGGGAATTCCTGAGGAGTAGTAACCACGTCTCCACAGGGAGAATACCCATTATCTACTGCGAAGGTGTATAACAATGGCTTAATTGTAGAACCTACCTGGCGCTTAGTATTCACGTTAACGTGATCATACATGAAATAGTTGTGGTCTATGCCCCCGACCCAAGCTTTTACTTCACCTGTTGCAGGATCCATTGCCAGAAATCCTGACTGCAGAAACAGTTTTGTATATTTAATTGAATCTACCGGGCTCATGATGGTATCCTTATAGTGCTTGCTGTTCCAGGCAAATACACGCATTTTCACAGGCACTTTCATTTGAGCCATTGCTTTGGCTTCAGGCATATCCTGATTACGCAAATTCTGATAACGGTCAGTAGACTTTATGGACTGACTGAGAATAGTCTGAATAGGCCCCGGTTTATCCCATACACTGCCGTCTCTGTAACCGGGCTGAGCCAGAAACTCTTTTTGCCAATTGGTCAGGTGTTCCTGTACTGCTTCTTCAGCATACCGCTGCATGCGCACGTCCAGTGTCGTCCATATTTTTAACCCATCCTTGTAAATATCATATGGCGTGCCGTCAGGCTTCTTTATTTCTTTAAGAATAGCTTTAACCTGCTGTTCCACTACCTGCCTAAAATACGGAGCGATACCGTCGTGGTAATCAATCTTATGATAATCAAGAGGAGTCTCTCTGTCCTTCAAGGTGTCGCACTGCAATTGCGAAATGTAATTGTACTTGTACATCTGCTCCAGTACCACATTCCTGCGTTCTTTGGCTTTTTTGGGATGGCTGCGTGGGTTGTAAATAGTGTTGCCTTTTAGCATGCCTATAAGCACAGCAGCTTCATCTACATTGACGCTGTCGGGCATTTTGTTGTAAAAAGTAAGTGATGCATTCTTTATGCCGAATACATTATCTCCAAAAGGCACTGTATTCAGGTACATGGTTATTATCTCATTCTTAGTGAGGTTCCGCTCCAGTTTTACAGCAAGTACCCATTCTTTCAGCTTCATAAAAGGTAGCCACAAACTGCTCTGGCTTTGCCGGGGAAAGAGGTTTTTTGCGAGCTGCTGGGTGATAGTTGAAGAACCCCTCTTCTTGTGGGCCAGCACGTAAAAAGGGATGGCTACCGTGGCAATAGGGTCTATACCAGCGTGCTCATAAAAACGTGCGTCTTCTGTAGCCAGCAGTGCCTGAATGATATTGGGGGATATTTCAGAAAATTTGCTGTTGGAGCGGTCGGTTACGTAATATCTGCCCAGCAGTGTGCCGTCAGCAGCATACACATCCGATGATACCGCACTCTGTGGGTTTTCCAGTTCGGCCAGAGAAGGCATATAGCCAACCATGCCGTGTTCAATAGCAATAACCAGTGACGTAAATATCACCAGGCCAACTATGAACGTGATCCAGAGTGCCCGTATCCAGCGCCTGCTTTTCTGAGGCTTATCGTTTAGGCCTGGCTTTCTTTTATAAATATTTTCCGGCTTAGTACTCATTGAGTTTTAATTCTAATGGTTGGTTTTTTGCTTTTATGCTATCGGTAAAGCGGGCACAACAGCAAATATAACATTTCACAAATTTAGTTTTCTTTTTCGTCTTCCTCCGGTACCATGTAAAATCCAATGCACCGTAACGGGTTAATGAATCCCAGGAATGTGGTTTTGAAGCCTGTGTTTTTACGTACGGCTGCCAAAAATGGTAGTAAAAACCCGGAGACGATATTTTGTTCGGAAGCTGTTAATGGCTGATTTGCGTATTTTTTCTTGAGGTATATATTCATAAACCCTGTAAAAGACGTTCCGAAAAGTGGGTCAATTGTTTCCCGTGCAAACTGCATAGGTGTTTTAGTACCTCTGTTAATTCCGCACATGTGCAGATAATAAGTAGCAGCCCTGTATGCCCAGTATGATTTTTCTTTATCGGCAGCAGCTTTCCGGTATCGTAGTTTATAGTATTGCAAAATCAGCCGGGGCAGTAGCAGTGCAAACAGAAGCACTACACCAAGAATACCCAGCGTAACAGCAAGTACATATTTTGTACTCAGAGGTTTAGCCTGGGCAGCTGCCTGTTTCTGCTCTTTTGGTTTGCTGCCGGGTTTGGCTTTCAGATACACTTCATCTACAGGTGCCGGGGATGGAAAACTTTTTATTACATCTTCACCTTTAGCTATGGGAGAAGGTACCAGTTTTTTCATCACTTCGGCATATGACACTGCCGTGCCCTCATCACCCTTACGCACTGCACTCAGTGGCATGGCTACGCTGTCTCTGTATATTACAGCTACCTTCATATCCATGTTTATAGTTACCGGTTTCGGTAATTTATACTCCTTATCGTGAAATACCAGTTGTTTTACTGCCAGGTGGGCAGTCTTTTTTAAGGTATCAACGTCTTCTATTACGCCATCGGCTGCCAGCCATGCTTTTGGTGGCTGCATGGGCGGAGTGCCATCAGGCTGTGGTGTGGGGCGTGTTTCGTTGTCATTACCTACGGTCGTGTCAAAGTCCAGCCAGCCATATCCCGGAAAATAGACCTGCACCCATGCATGTGCCTGATTGGCGTAGTACCAATACCATCCTTTGTTTTTGTCGCTGCGGTCCTCAGTAAGGAAGCCTACCGCAATTCGCGAAGGAATGCCCAGCGAACGAAGCATGAACAAAGTGGCTCCTGCAAAATATGCGCAGTAACCCTTGTGGTTTTCGTTCATGAAGTATAGCAGTTTGGATGCATTGGGCAGATCAGGTATACCCGGATTATCTGTATAATGATAAAGTCGTTCTCCATTTTCATCTTTCGACAGGAAGTAGTTGCGGATAGCCAAAACTTTGTCTACAGGTGTTTTCGCAGTATCTGTTATTTTATGAGCCAGCTCACTGATTGAACGGAATTTCTCATTTGAAGGCATGAATGTGTAATACTTCATGAATTTATTGTCAATGCCTTTATAATCAGTTACCATCCTCAGTACCTCAAAACGCTGTTCCTGGAATTTTTTAATCTCTTTATTCTGGGAGTTGTATATAAAATAAGCACTGTTCAGCACTGATACATAGCTCTTTGCCCTGAACGCAGACTTGAATTCGCCCCTGAAATCTTTTTCAATAGTTATTGGCTGCACAAAATAGCCTACGTTGGGAGCCAGAAAAGTACTGGGCGAGAGTAGTTTGCTGTATACTTCGATCTCTACTGTTTGCCTGAGTTTTGCACCCAGGCTGTTGCGTATGACCGAAGAATCCATCTGCGTATAAAACATGGGAATCTTAGACGGATCTGTCTCAAAAAGGTCGTTGTAGGGTATAGTCGAATCGCGTTCGAAAGTTTCAGTGAGGGTATCGAATTTGGTAAAATAAAAAGCAGTCAGGTAAAGCGGGTTCGGAACATCAGTGCCCGGGAAGAAATTATTAATATGCGCGCAGAACAGCAGTTGTTTGCTGCGGCTTAATGCGCTGCTCAGCCTGGAGTAATCTTTAAGGTCGAAAGTGCCGTCTTTGTTTTCTTTGAGCATGCCGCCCTTTCCTTCTTTACCACCGCCCCCATAGTTGGCAACTACTTCCTTGATGTTGTTCTGCATCAGGTACACAACCCCTCCAAGTATCAATGAAGCAAGCAGGCAGAAAATTGCCAGGCGCCTGGTAAGGTGCCACCAGAATTTCTGCGATTTATCTTTGTAATTATAGATCTGCTCGGCAGTAAAAACAATGTAAATGGCGTACAGCATTGCCGGACTGAATGCCCGGAGCAAGCCGTAGACTGTATCGTTCTTTCCTTTGGCAATCAGAAGGATGCAGCCCGAAAGCAATGCCGCAGACACGAATACAGACCAGTAACGCAGCCGGGTGAAACCCCAGCCAATCAGCCAGCCTGCTGTTACCAGTATGGCAAACACCTGAAACCTGCGGGCAATGAAAAACGCATCGAATTCGCCCGTTTCGTATTTATCCAGTCCTTTGTAGATACTGTACAGCCCTATCAGGAGCATAATGAAAGTAGGCAGAAAACGGAATCGGAAATAATAGAATAACGCCGCTATTCCCATGCCTGCCGCAAAATATAGTGCCTGCTGGTAAGCCTGATTTTGCAAAATGGAAAAATACTCATTGACGTTGGCCAGTAAAAAATACCCAACAACCGCCGTTGGCAGTATCAGGAAAATGAGCTTGGCAAGCATCTCATTAACTGGTGTGGCACGTTGAATATTCATACGTTGATCCGCTCAGCCGGATTTTATTCAGATTATTGGTAAAAAACCTGAGTAAATATAGTAGAAAATTGTAGCGAAAAATGTTAAAAAAAGGTCATGGATGCGGAAATCAGGTTATGCATTGTTTTCATGGTTTCCCTTTGCAGCTCCTTTCAATAATTTAATAACGGCTGTGGCCAGCAAATACAGAAGGGAAGCGGTAAGGAAAATGGAAATTGTGTAAACACTGCCCCATATAATTATTTCCATAGCCTGTTGCTTTGCAGTAAGTTGTTGTGCTCCGGCTGTTTTGTGATCATACCAATAAAGGAAAGCTGATATGAAGACCGAAACGGCCAGAATTTTTTTGTACGGGCGCATAATTGAACGAAGCTAACGTGAATTTACCGCAATTTGTTGTGATCCCTGGCTTTTATGATTAGCCTTTTTATCCGCATCAGGCCGGAAGTTCCCAATTATTTCAAGTGAATGCCTGTAGTGTCCGCCAAAAAGAACATCGCCACCCTGTTTTTCTGAACAGGAGTGGCGATGTCGTATTGTTTTACCTCAGTTAATTTACTGACTTTAATGCTCAGCGCGTTGTTCTTTCCATTCGTCCCTGTGCTTGCGCAGAGGGTGTTGTTTTGACTTATTGAAAATCATCATTCCGTTTTCTCTTCCGGCTCTTCGTGCCTTTTGTTCTTCCGGCGGCATGTTTTTCTCTTCCATACATTCTGCGCTGCAGCAACCCTCATATTTTGCAGCGCATTCTTCACACTGTATAAACAGCAGATGGCATCCGTCGTTTTTACAGTTTGTGTGGGAGTCGCATGGCTTGCCGCAGATATGACATTCGGCAATTATGTCATCAGTGATTCGCTCACCCAGCCGTTCATCAAAAACGAAATTTTTGCCCTTGAACTTTACTGGCAGGTTTTCTTCTTTTGCCTTACGCGTATACTCTATGATGCCTCCTTCCACATGGAATACATTTGCGAATCCATTGTGCAGCATATAGGCGCTGGCTTTTTCGCAACGTATACCACCTGTGCAGTACATGATAATATTTTTGTCCTTTTTGTCCTGCAGCATCTCCACCGCCATCGGCAGCTGATCGCGGAAGGTATCAGACGGTATCTCTATAGCACGCTCAAAGTGGCCAACCTCATATTCATAGTGATTACGCATGTCCACTATAATGGTATCTGGTTTTTCGGCCAGTTCATTGTATTCTCTTGCCTTCAGGTATTTACCGGTATGCGATGGGTCGAAAGTGGGGTCGTCAATTCCATCAGCTACAATTTTCGGGCGCACTTTAAATCGGAGTGCCCAGAACGACTTTCCATCATCGTCAATTGCAATATTCATCCTGATACCGTTGAGTTCAGGGTCTGCCGCATATAGCGTATCTCTGAACGCTTCGTAGTTGGACGCCGGAACACTGATCTGTCCGTTAATGCCTTCATGGGCAACGTAAATGCGGCCAAAAACTTTCAGCGCCGCAAACTTGACATACAGCTCGTTTCTGAATGTGGTGGGATCCTGTATTTTGAAATACTTGTAAAAGGAAACTGTAGTGCGTGGCTCTGTCTCGGCCAGCATCTGTTTTTTCAGTTCCTCATTGTTTACGCGGTTGTGTAACACTGGCATGGTGTACCTTCTTTGTTTAAATGTGAGAAAACGCAAAAGTAATAACTGCGCCGGTTGTAATTAATGAGAAAAATCATAAAAAACCCTACTTTTATCAAATGATACCCCGGATTTCATTTAATGCATTAATAACGTTATTAATATTAATCCTGTCAATACCGGCTTTCGGTCAGAAGAAAAAGAAAATTCAAAAGCCGGTTGCAGACTCGGAAATTGTATACCATGACATATACCATGGCAATATTGTTAAAGGTGACGATACTTTAATGACCACGCTGAGGCTCGACCACAAATTATACTACGATATGGGGACGTTTGTGATGGACGAAGTTTACAAACGTCCGGGCCCCGGCGGCAGAACACTTGCAAATAATTCAACCGGAACCTGGACTGTGCTGAAAGAGACCATGGATGATGAAGATGTTACCATGATAGAGCTGGATGGTACTGAAAGTGTGTATTTTTTTCTGCGTAAAGACGACAGCACCCTTCAAAAACTGAATGCGATAAAGCAGGAAGATACACCTGTGGTGAATAATTTGCTATCGTGCAGGGTAATCCCAGGCGTATATAAGAAAGACACGCTTACAGAACGGGAAATCAATATGCGCAGGTTGTCTGGCCGGTATGTTGGTAAAAGTCCCTGTGCTGACTGTAATTCTATTACTTCTACATTAAAGCTACAGTATAAGATACACGCTAAAAGCGGAGATTATGTGTTGAGTGACAAATACTTCGGAACAAAAACAGGTGACCTGACTACAGAGAGCAAAGGTAGGTGGAGCTATGTGAATAAGGTGGTTGAGGGATTTGGCCGTAGTTCTGTAATAGTTTTGGAGACGGGCATCAGGGGCAGGGAATTGTATTACCTTGTAAAAAGAAATGGAGGGATAATTCGTTTGGATCCTGAAATGAAACCTGTAGCAGGCCCGATTGACCAGACAATGAAACGGCAGTAATACCCTTTTTTATGCAGTCGTGAAATTGATTGCTCACTAGCATATACTATTATGAAGGCAGAATACTGGAATGTTGAGGATAGCCAGGTAATGGAAAAGACAGGAAAGAAATTAGCGGATTGGAAGATGATTCTTGACGATTTTAAAGCAGCTGAACGCAAATCGAATGAAGTGGTTGCTTTTTTGCAGGCTGACTTTGGAGTACCCCGTTACTGGGCCAGAACACTGGTCACCAACTATCTGAAGAAATGAGCCCGCATTATCAGTTTAATGTGCAGGCCTACACTCAAATCTTACATGTTTTATTTTGACACCAGATAAATTTTCAATGTTCGAAAACAGGTTGCAGAAAGTGTTCAAACACTTCAGCAAACTGGCGCGCAGGCAGGATATTGCCTGCTTCCGTTTTTATGATCATGACCTGCCTGAATTCCCTTTTGCAATTGAGTGGTATGGCGGCAATGTGCATGCAGCAGAATACAAGCGCAGGCATGGCATGGAAGATGAAGAGCATGCTGCATGGCTGCAAAGCTGTAAAGAGGTACTTTCAAATGTGTTGGAAACCGGTACAGAAAATATCTTCATGAAGGTGAGGCAGCGCAAGGCTGGCCGGCAGGGGCAGTACGAAAAGTTTGATGAATTGAAGGTGGAACGTATTGTGCCAGAGGGTGGGCTGAATTTTATTATTAACCTGACAGATTATCTGGATACTGGGCTTTTTCTAGACCATCGTATTACCCGCAGTATGGTAAGAAACGAGGCAAAGGGTATGAAGGTGTTGAATCTGTTTTGTTATACAGGGTCATTCAGCGTGTATGCTGCAGATGGCGGTGCTGCTTCTGTAACCTCGGTAGATCTTTCTAAAACCTACCTTAACTGGGCCAAGCGCAATATGCAGTACAACAAATGGTACAAAGAAACTCAGCATGATTTTGTTCATTCCGATGTGATAGAATGGCTGGACTATATGCCTGCCGGTGCGTTCGATCTTATTATTTGCGACCCGCCAACTTTCTCCAACAGCAAGCGAATGGAAGACAACTTCGATGTGCAAAGAGACCATGTGGCACTTATCAAGAAGTTACTGAAAGGATGCACTGAAACAGGCAGGATATATTTCTCAAACAACTACCGCAACTTTGTTCTTGACAGGGACAGTATTCCCGCCCTCACTGTGAAGGACATTACCGGAGCGACAACACCCTTTGATTTTCAGGGGAAGCTAAATAGGAAATGCTATTTAATTGAGAAGTAATACAGGGATAAATGCTATGGCTCTGTTTATCAACTACGGTTTTCACTCACGGTTATTTTTCAGCATTCATCTAGTGTCACGCAAGCTATTGTACATGAACGTGTGCTTACCAAATTGAAGTTGCCTAGTGAATATGAAAATGATTATCCTGTCTATCGGTGGGTCATCAGTTCAAAGCCTCTATTTATGAGACAGTTAAAAGCCTGAATATTTTTTCAACTAATAGCCGTATGTTTGCGTATTACTTGACTACTCAAATATATTAGTTATGAAAAAAGCAGACGCGGCATTGTCACTTATCATGAATATCAGTAAGGTCAATTCGCTGCTATCCAGAAAGTTTGACAGCCTAAGTGCACATGGGATAAGCTTCAGCGATTTTACAATTCTATATCTATTAAAAGAGGCACCCGGAGGTAAACTGAGAAGAATTGACCTGGCAGACAGAATAGGGCTTACGCCATCAGGCGTTACCCGTATGCTGGTGCCTATGGAAAAAATAGGGCTTATTGCCCGTGAGGCCAACGAACGGGATGCAAGAGTGAGTTATGCGGCAATAACTGAAACCGGAAAAGCGATTCTGGAGGACGCGATGGTTACGGCGATAGCTCAGGCCAATTTGATTCTTCCATATAAAGAAAAATACAATATAGAAGTTGTCGCTAATTTTCTGTTGAATTTGGGTGGGAATATAAACTGAACGGCAATCTACACCACTGTCAAGCATTGAATAGCTAATCGTATTAGGTAGTCAAATTTTATGAAGTTGATTGAATTAAATTCAGCAACAGTTCTGGCAATTTGCGGCTAAAGGGATATATTTACGAATAGTATTAAATTAATTTAGTAATTTTAAAATTCACAAAAAGGCAGCGCTGATAAAATTTGTATAAACTGGCGTGAATACTGAACCACTTTGTTAATGTGGTTTGGGTAGAATGAATTTTCTATGGTAAGTACTGTGTTTTCATTTGGGAAGGAACAATTTAACAGGCTGTTCCCATTCTATATACTTATTGACAGCGAATGCAGAATTACTTCTTTCGGTAAATCAGCGGCAAAACTATGAAGTATTTCCGTGCTTACCCGTGGATGATGCAGCTGATGCTGTTTTTTATGATGATCATCACCATGATGGGTTGTGGTTCGTTTTTGGTTATTAAGTTTTTACCGGTACTCACCAATTATACTGCTGTACAAATAGAAACGATTAATGAACATAGCCCTTCAGCATTGGTCAATGCGGCTATCATTGTACAGGGTTTGCTGAGCGTATTCATTTTTATGGTGCCGGCATGGGTGTTTTCTTATCTTGCCACACCGCGACCCGCCGCATATATTGGTTTACGGGCACCCGGAAAAAAGATTCAATTGCTGCTGGCTATAACCCTTATGCTGGGTATTATGCCGGTGCTGCAGCTCATTGAGGGCTTGATAAGCCAGATCAATTTCAGCCCGGCTATTAAAGCGCAGCAGGCAGCCAGCGAAAGTATGATGAACGCTTTCCTGACGATGCCGTCGTTTGGTGCTTTTGTAAAAACGTTTATAATTGTGGCCATCGTGCCAGCAGTAGGGGAAGAGTTTTTCTTCAGGGGTGTTCTGCTGCGGTTTGCCAGAAAGCCCAGCCGGAATATGGTAGGGCCTGTTATTTTTACTGCGGTCGTTTTCAGCCTTACCCATGCCAATATTTATGGTTACCTGTCTATATTCATCGCGGGTGTTGTGCTGGCTATGATCTATTATTTTACCGGTTCACTGTGGTGCAGCATTCTGGCTCATTTGTTTTTTAACGGGTCGCAGGTTGTATTGTCCTACATGAGTACCAATAATGCATCAGTTAAAGCGTTTTTATCAAATACCTCAGTGCCGTTTTGGTATGTTGCTGCTGGCCTTGCGGTTTTTGTGGGATCCTATTACCTGCTGTTGAAAAACAAAACCCCTCTTCCCGACGATTGGACAAATGATTTTCTACCAGAGGAATTAGAACCGACTACTGAATAACAATCAAAATAATACAGCTTATGGCACTTAATGTTCCTGTATTTTTCACGAGGCTCGGTAGTTCAGTGGTATTTGTGGCTATAATGCTCACGGGCCTGCTATGGAACGAATGGTCCTTTCTGGCACTGGTAACACTGATAAACTTGCTGTGTATCAGAGAGTTTGCGCGCCTCATGCGGAATATATATCAAGATACCCGGTTCCCGTTATGGTTAACAGCGGCTTTTGCTCTGCTGAGTACGGCATTGCTGCTATATGCTTCTTCGCTTTGGGCTATCAGCAATGCAGGACAGGGCAAGCCGGGGCTTTTTTATGTGTACATCGTAATGTATGCGCATGTTACATTTGTCATTTTCTTACTGCCATTTACACCATTGTTGCTATTGTTGGCGGGTATGATGGCCAAACCTCAGTACCACCGCAGTGTATACCGAGGCCTGGCGGGGTTAGCCTATATCACCATGCCCATGTTTTTCCTGTTTTGCCTGTACAAGGCAAGCAATTACGTTCCGCTGGTGCTACTGTGCCTTATCTGGTCAAACGATACTATGGCCTATCTGTTTGGGTCGTTCTTCGGAAAAACACCACTTTCTTCTATTTCGCCTAAGAAAACATGGGAGGGCACAATTGGTGGGGCTGTGATTACAGTGGTTGCCGCTGTCGCTGCGGGTTATTTTATCCCCTTATTTCATGTTGCCGACTGGGCAGCACTGGCGCTTTGTGCCACTATCGCCGGTACTTTCGGCGATCTGCTGGAATCTAAACTGAAACGTATGGCCGGGGTAAAAGATTCAGGCATGATGATGCCCGGCCATGGCGGTGCTCTGGACCGGTTTGATTCGCTGCTTGTTGCAACTCCGTTTGCATTCGCCTACGTGGTTTATTTTATGCATGGGCTGTAACATCGTATATTAATTCTAACTTTGCCCCGAAACTTATTTCAAATGACAATTCATCGCGAAGGTTATAAATATATTGTAATCGCTACGGTTTTATGGCTGGCACTTGCTTGGTCGGCCAATCACTTTATTCCAGTAAGTTACTTTTGGATAACGGCTTCCGTTACCTTTATTTTATTTCTGCTCTGGTTTTGGATTGTGATTTTCTTCCGCATCCCCAACAGGAATTTCATTCACGGTGAGGATAAGATTATTTGCCCTGCTGATGGAAAAGTTGTGGTTATTGAGGAAACATACGAACAGGAGTATTTCAAAGACAACCGCTTGCAGATATCAGTATTTATGTCGCCGGTTAATGTGCATGTAAACAGGAACCCTGTAAGCGGGGTGGTTAAATACATGAAGTACCATAAAGGGAAATACCTGGTGGCCTGGCACCCAAAATCGTCTACAGAAAACGAACGAACCACATTGGTTATCGGCAATGACCGTGGGGACCTGCTTTTACGCCAGATAGCTGGTGCGCTCGCCAGGCGGATTTGCTTTTACGTAGAAGAAAATGATATAGTAAAACAAAATGGCGAATTTGGCTTTATTCGGTTTGGGTCAAGGGTTGATATTTTTCTTCCCCTGGGTACAAAAGTGAACGTAAGCATAGGCGATGTGGTGAAAGGAGGGGTAACGGTCTTAGCCCATTATTAAAATTTTAAAAGAAAAATTGAAATTTGTTGCATTTTAAAATTATTTTCACTATATTTATGTTCTAAAACATATTCAAATGAAAAAACTCACAATGTTATTGTTGGCAGGAATGCTGGTTACTGGTGGAGCTTACGCTAAAGAAAAATCATGCTGCAAAAAGAAAGGTCATTGCAAAAAAGAGAAATCTTGTTGTGAAGGAGATCATTGCAATAAGGCATGTGGAAAACATTGCAAATAATACGCTGAGCCGTATTTTTTTGCATCCGGTTACTTTTGTTGATACCCGCTTTTTGGCGGGTATCTTCTTTGTAGCAAATACTGAACCTTGTAGAGTTTACGGTTTTTAACATTTTGGCTTGATTGCCGATGATTGTTATTCATTTTAATTATACTAACTTTGAGTCTTAAAATCACGAAAAATGAAAAAGCTCACGTTATTATTTGTTTCGGTTGCATTGTTAGCAGGTGGTGCAATGGCAAAAGAAAAATCTTGCTGCAAGAAAAAAGGCGAGCATTGCACTAAAGAATCAGCATGCTGCAAAGACAAGAAAAACTGCAAGCACGAAGGTGGCAGTGAAAATAAAGAAGTGAAACAGGAAGCTCCTAAAAAGAACTCCTAAGCAATAGCTGATTGCAATAAAAGAACCCCGGCCTCCGGGGTTTTTTTATTGTCTGAAATAACCGCCTGGCCTCACCCTAAGTGGGTGATTTGAAGTTACATTGTTCAAAAATACATTCACAGGTACCTTGCAAACGTTTTATCGGGTAAATTAACATCAGGATATGGGATGGCCACGTATAAAATGGATGGTTGTTAATAGTAGTTTGTTATTCATTCTTCTATTGCCTTTCGCTGTGGTAAAAGCACAGCGGTACCCTTTTCATAACCTTAATGTGGATGATGGGCTTATTCAGTCGCAGGCTACCTGTATCACACAGGATAAAACCGGGAACTTATGGATAGGCACGCTTGGCGGCCTCTCCAGATTTGACGGCAATAATTTTACTGGCTACACTATCAGAAACGGATTGCCTGGCAATTCCGTTTGGTCGGTTGCGGCTGATGAATCGGGAAATATTTGGGTTGGTACAAACACCTCTATTTCTGTTTTCAACGGCAAATCTTTCACAAATTTCAGCCGGCAGCAATCGCAGCACACCAGATTTGTGCGCGACTATCTGCAGCAGATTCAGATTTGCGGTGACACTACGTGGTGGCGTGCCGCTGGCGATGTTTATTTCATCACAAAGGGGAAGATAAAGTACTTTGTTACACCGGGCAGCCAGGGATATGTTTCAGCCATGCGCAAGGAGAAAGATGGCTTATGGATTGCAAAGGAAAAAGTCATTTATCACATTGTTGGTTCGCGCACAGATTCGTTTTCCTGCGGTACCGAAGCTGATAACGAAACATTCAAGGTGTATAATCTGTTCAGGTCAGATGACAGGGTACTATGGGTTGGCACAAGCAGTGGATTGTTCAGGATATCTGATGGGAAAACAATTGCAAAGATTCCGGTTGGCGACTCTGTTACTGTGCAGCCTGCTATATCATGTATTGATCAGGATCGTACAGGTGCACTCTGGCTGGGCACCAATAAGGGTGCAATAAAGATGTCTGGCAATACTTTTCAGCGGTACAACAAGCGAAACGGCCTTACTGACAATAATATTTTTCAGTTATTTACTGATGTTGAAGGTAATGTCTGGATGGCAACAGATGGTCAGGGGCTATTTAGATATTCTGGCACACATTTTACAAGTCTTGACGAAACCATGGGGTTGCCTAGCGCCCAGATCATGGGAATAGCCAGTAATCTGCGTGACTCTTTATTTCTAGGTATCTATGATGCCGGATTGTTTGTTTTTAAAGACGGGAAAGTAAGCGCCCTTCCTTTTCCATCAGGCCCTGTACCTGCAATTACCTCCCTGTGCTATACCCGTAAGTCGAAGCTATGGATAGGGACAAGGGGCAGTGGGCTCTGGTCGTTTGATCATGCCATTTACCGCCAGTATGCTGCGCCAGATCGCGGGTTTCCCTCAGATTTTATTAACAGCCTCTACGAAGATTCCGCAGATCGTTTGTGGATTGGTTTTGCCAACGGCGCAATTTTGATGGAGCATGACAGTTTTAAAACCGTATCAGCAGAGAATGCCAGAGTGTATTCATTTCTCTGTATCGGAAAAGACAGTACGCTGTTGTGTACAGAGAGCGGGCTACAGTTGTATTCAGGCGGAGTGTTGTCAAGCTTTAAAACAAGGACGAAGGCCGATAGTTTTACCATACAGTGTGTAACAATGCTGAACAGGAACCTGTGGATGGGTACTCCTGACAATGGTGTAATTTGTTACAACCTCGATACCCGGAAGGCAACAGTAATAAATAAAAACAACGGACTGCGGTCTGATTTTATTTACAACATTACG
>OMJB01000132.1 GCA_900299255.1 Sphingobacteriales bacterium | reverse complement strand
GTAGAAGATGGGTTGCTGGTGAATGAGTTAACTGTCATTGTATGTGAGCTTGCATCAGTTATTGTTGCAGAGCTTGGCAGAGTAATAGCGTATGTGAAAGTTGGCTCACCTGATACTGTGAAAGTAGCAGCAGTAACAGTACCGGTATTAGCTGGCAAAGTAACACCACCGGCACCACCTGTGGTACGTGTACCTGCAGGAGCCAGTATGGTTGTACCTGCAACTGTAGCAGAAACGGCTACGTTACCGAAGTTCATATCTACTGTCTTAACGATAGCGATAGGAGTAATGATGTTGGCTGTAACAGAAGCTGTGGCTGAAGCCTGTGCGAATGTGCTGTTAGCAAAACCTAATACAGCGGCAGTGATTGCGAGTGATTTTACGATATTTTTCATTTTGTTTAGTTTTAGTTTGTTTGAGTTTGTTGTTTAGTTTGACAGGACTAATACCAACTGCGTGCCAAAAATTTAAAACATTGATTATCAATTACTTGTGATTTGGCGCACTTCAATATTCGTCCATTTTTTGGACATATTTTCTAAAAAATGGAAAACTTATGCAGCTATTAAGAAGCAAATACTGTTTATTTACTGAAACGTGTATTGGGGACACTCAAAACCTGCTAAATAGCGTTACGCAGCCTTATCTTTACAGTAATGAAACGATTCTTGCTTTACCTGCTGGTTTTTGCATCATCACAATTATGGGGACAGGAACGCCTGTTTTGGTTTATTGAAAACAGTAAAATGGGGTTCAAGGATGCTAAAGGGACGCTCATTGTCAGGCCGAAGTTTGCTTTTCTTGACGATTTCAGTGAAGGCCTCGCAGCTGCGGGCATAGGAGTTAATGTCATTAACTCATTATATGGCTATATTAATACTAAGGGAGAATGGGTTATAAAACCAGGCTATAACGGAGCCGGTATGTTCAGCGAAGGGTTGGCCCGTGTAAATCAGGGTGGGAAATGGGGCTATATCGACAAAACAGGCAAATGGGTAATTGCACCTCAATATTACCTCTGCTACGACTTCATTAACGGCCGGGCCCAGGCGTGCAAAGACAACAAATGGGGAATAATAGACAAAACGGGCAAATGGGTAATACAGAACCAATACTTCAATGTAACTAACATAGACGGCGGCAGACTTGCAGTTTGCCCGGACATGAGTGCAAAGTGGTATGTAATTGACACCTTAGGCAAGAGAATCTCGAAAGAATCCTATTCAAGGATCAAGGATTTTAATGGAGGCATAGCACCCGCCCGCAATGACGATGACATGTATGGTTTCATTGCCACTGATGGGCATTATCTGATAAAGCCTGTTTATACAGGAGCTGAACCATTTTCAGAAGGGCTGGCACCGGTGGAAGTAGATAATCATGCCTGGGGCTTTATTGACAGGAGCGGTAAAATGGTTATTCCGGCAGATTTCAGCAGTTACGGTAAATTCATTAACGGCTATGCTATGGTAGAGCAGGGCAGCCAATACGTATATATTGACAGAAAAGGGGAAATAATACTAAGGTTTAATAAGTGATTACTTTACAGCAGTCATAACACTTAGTATCTCAAAACTGCCGCCCTCATTCACTGGCAGGTTTGTAATAACAAAATAATAACGTTATTTTGTTTTACTAATGCTGCAGCCACTATCTACTGGTACCACAGCAAATTATTTAAAGTAGTTTTTCATAGACAATGACCGAACAACACAGTATTTTTCTTGCCAAGAGCGAAGTTAAAGCCAATGATCTGGAGCACAAGCGCAAGGTGTCCTTTAACATTCAGAAATACAACGATAGTGTGGTAAAGGGCAAGCAGCAGTTTGCTGACCTTGAACTGGCGAGAAAGAAGGCAAAGAATGTGAAATGGAAAACAATTGAGAACCTGGACAAATACCTGGAGCAATTCGAGAAAAATTTCACTGCCAACGGAGGCAAACTAATCTGGGCTGAAACAGCAGAAGAAGCACTTGATGCAATATTGCAGATTTGCAGGGAGAAAAATACAAAACAGGTTGTAAAGGCTAAGTCGATGGTGACTGAAGAGATACACCTGAACGAATTTCTAAAAGAAAATGGAATAGAGTCTGTGGAAACAGACCTGGGCGAGTATATACAGCAACTTGATGGTGAACCACCCTACCACATTGTAACCCCTGCCATGCATAAAAGCAAGGAGGATGTTGCAAAACTGTTTCATGAAAAACTGGGTACTGAGCCAAATCTGAGCCCGCCGGAAATAACCAAGATAGCACGGAAAAACCTGAGGGAGAAATACGTAACTGCTGAAGTGGGTATAACAGGAGGCAACTTTTTGCTGGCCGACGTTGGTGGGGTATGCGTTACTGAAAATGAAGGCAATGCCAGATTAACCACTACATTTCCGCCTACGCAGATTTCAATTGTAGGCATTGAAAAATTATTGCCGTCTATTCACGACCTGCAGCTTTTCTGGCCTCTACTGGCCACTTTCGGAACGGGCCAGAATGTTACGGTGTACAACACTGTTTTTTCCGGGCCAAGAAAACCCGGCGAAACAGATGGGCCGGAGGAGATGTATGTGATCCTGCTCGACAACGGCAGAACTAACCTGCTGCGCAAAGAAGTACGGGAAAGTATGTATTGTATTCGCTGCGGTTCCTGCCTGAACGCTTGTCCGGTTTATAAAAATATAGGCGGCCATGCCTATGGTGCCACATACAGCGGCCCCATAGGGTCAGTTATTACACCGCATCTGAAGGGGATGGAGGAGTACAAGCACCTGAGTTATGCATCCAGCCTGTGCGGCAACTGCACTGAAGTATGCCCGCTGAAGATCAACATTCATGAAATGCTGCTTGAGAACCGGACTATTGCTGCCGGGTCAAGGCTGAACAATAACATGGAAAACTTTTCTTGGTCGCTGTGGCAACAGGCAATGCTGAGCCGCAGGCTTATGAACATAGCAGGGCCGGGTATTAAGAACACCGTAGTGAACAAGTTGTTTAAAGGCAGCTGGGCTCAGCACAGAGGGGAAATCAAATTCGCAGAACGGTCTTTCAATAAAATATGGAAGGACCGCGAGCAGCAATAATCTGAACAATGGATACGATAGTTGTCTATAGCGCCCGGGCAAGTAACCGTCTGAAATATGTTTTGGACTGGCTTATCAGGGAGCGGTTGCAGCTAGAATATACCCTCACAGATAACACAGATAATTTATCGGGTTTGCCTTTCTTTATTTCATACGGAAAGGTTTTTTCAAACAGTTTATCCATTCCTGATACAGGAATATTGTGGAGCACAGGAAAAGAACCAGCTGATCCCCAGGCAGGAAAATGGAATGAATTGCTAGCGTTATTTGATGTACAAAGCGCTGATCATACGCTTCCTTTTGACCTACTTTCAGCAGTTTTTTTTCTGTTGTCCAGGTACGAAGAATATTATAGCTATAAGCCAGACAAACATAACCGCTACCCTGCCACACAAAGTGTGCTGTACAAAAACGGATGGCTGGCACGGCCTGTTGTGGATGAGTGGGTGTGCGCATTCAGAAAACTGCTTCAGGAAAAGTCAGGGTATCCCATAACCACCACGCCATTTTTATACAGGCCAACTTATGATATAGATATGGCCTACTCTCACCTGCATAAAGGAGCAGGCAGAATAGTAGGTGCATATATGCGGGCATTGCTGAAAGGCGATGTGCGGCAGATCAGCGAGCGAACTCAGGTACTCAAAAACAAACAGAAAGACCCATTTGATTCATTCAGATGGCTGAGGCAACTGCACCGGGAGTACGACTGTAAACCATTGTATTTTGTATTATCAGCACTGCGCACAACCCCGTTCGACAAAAATATTCACCCCGAACATCCTGCGATGATGCGGGTAATCAGGAATCTGGTAAAAGACGGAATCATCGGTATTCATCCGTCATATTATGCCGATAGTGAAGAGAAAATATCGAAAGAGATAAAAGTTCTTAGCCACGTATCTGGCAAGGCGATCAGTATATCCAGGCAGCACTATATAAAGATGCACATTCCGCACACATGCAGGCTGCTTATCAGCAACGGCATCCATGAAGATTACAGCATGGGGTACGGAACCCATCTCGGCTTCAGAGCAGGCACCGGCAGTTCATTTCTCTGGTACGACCTTGAGCACGAAACAATCACCAGCCTGCGCATACATCCTTTCTGTTTCATGGACTCAACCGCCCACTACGAAAACAGGTTGCCTCCACAGGAGGCATTTGAAAAACTCAACACCATGACTAAAGTACTGGAAAAAACGGGCAGTACGCTGACAACCATTTTCCATAATTTTTCATTGGGAACAAGTTCTGAATGGCGTGGCTGGCGGCAGGCATACGAACAATTCATGCATGAAAAATCAATGCAGCATACAACAGAGTCATTAATTTAACTGCAAACAAAAAAGAGGAATGAAACTTAATGTAATATTAACCGGGGCTACCGGCATGGTAGGTGAGGGCGTACTGAGTGAGTGTCTCCGGCATCCTATGGTTGATAAAGTGCTGGTAATAGGCAGGAAAACCTGCGGTGTAAGCCACCCAAAACTCTCGGAGATAATACATGGTAACTTCCACGACCTGAGTGTTATAAAAGATAAACTAAGCGGTTACAATGCCTGTTTTTTCTGCCTGGGTGTTTCATCTATCGGCATGAAAGAGCCTCAGTACCACCACCTTACCTACGAACTAACTGTTCATGTGGCTGAGACACTTTCGGCTCAAAATAAGGACATGGTTTTCTGCTACGTTTCAGGGGCCGGAACAGACGGCAGCGAGCAAGGTAAAAGTATGTGGGCAAGGGTAAAAGGCAAAACAGAAAACAAACTAATGCAGCTGCCATTCAAACGGGCATACATGTTCAGGCCCGGATTTATGAAGGCTGCCGATGGTGCGAAAAATACGCTGAAGGGCTATCATCTGTTTGCCTGGATGTACCCGACTTTGCGGGCTCTGCTCCCTAAGTTTGCTTGTACACTGTCTGAAGTAGGTGTAGCAATGATTAACGCTGCAACTATTGGGTGTGATAAACAGGTACTGGAGGTTTTGGATATTGTGGAGCTGGCAAAAAAGACAAACCTATAGTGAGGAGAAAAGGGACATTACATTTTCCTTACTTCCTAATATATACCTTAGTACCAACCCCCGCGAATTTATACAACTCCTCAATGTCTTTGTTCTTTACGGCAACACAACCATCTGTCCAGCAGATACCATTTTCTATTAGGTCATCTCCGCCCTTCCATATGCCGTGTATGCCCACATCACCACCTATCCTTGCAGTTTTAGGAATAGTGCCTTTTTCTTTAAGTGCGTTGAAACGGGATACTGAAGTATCGTTGGGATAGTTCAGCAGCATGAATTTATCGTATTTCGATTTGGGGTTCTTGCTACGGATTGTAAACCAGCCTTCGGGTGTTGCCCGGTCGCCCTCCATCTTTTTATCCTCCATTGGCTTGGGCCCGAACACCGCCTTATAGCTTCTGATCATCTTACTACGGTAAAACACTTCTACCACAAAACGCGATTTGCTCACCAGCACCAGCACCTTATCCTTGTCCATGGTATCCGGGTCTATTGGCACATGCAGGTCAATATGATTCCTCACAATCAGTGTTTCTTTTATCCTTTTACCGCCCTGTTCATAATGAATAGTACGTATGATGGTACCATCCTTCTCTTTGCGTTCGTCAACTACTTTTATGTTGCGGGGTACGGGCACATCAACAGGCTCAGGGGCATTTTCTTTTACCGCTCTGGTTTGCGCAATCCCGGGTGTACCAAACATTACTGCCGAAATGGCAAGCAATAAAAAAAAGGCAGAAGTACTTTTCAGGAACGGTAATTTTGTTTGCACAGATCTCGGCATTATTGCGCTACTTCAATGATGATTTGTACTCATTATAGCTGACCATTTTGTAATCAGCAGGGATTCTGAAAACTGAATTTTCTACCGGCACAGCGTTTAATTTATCCAGCTCAAATTTCAAGCTGTTTCCGTCTTCGTCTTTGTAAGAAAAATTCAGGGGCAAAAATTTCGCATCGGGAAAACACTCAAATACAAAGGGTTCCTGCAATGCCCATTCGTGGGAAACAGATACCGGCATATCTGTACCGTCCTGATAATGAGCGAAACCCAGGTATGCCTCAAGACCGGCAAACTTTTCTTTATGCTTCTGCTCGCCTATAATTGTTGCTCCGCGGTACTTATTTGATTTTGATAAAAACTCCGTCAGATTGAGCTCTACAGCGTAATTTCTGACACCTCTTTTTTGCATTGAATAAATGGTACCGGCATTTGTGTTGATGAGCAGCACATTTTCGTATCCATTGCTCATTTTCAGTTCCCTGAGCAAAAGTGGCCCTTTAACAGTGATGTTAAATAAACCACTCGCCTGACTGCCAGACGGAGAAGTAATAGTTATTTTATAGGAAAGCAGTCCCTCGGTCAACAGTTTCTGGGCTTTCGCAAACGATGCAGCCAGCATCAAAAACGAACAAATAAAACCAAATCTTACACCCATACCGAATTTTATCATTATTCCTGCTCTTTCAGAAAAACTGGTTTATTTTTGATACAAAATACTGTATTAATAGGTAATTCACAAGAATTTATTAATTCATTATCATTTTTTGAAGTACTAAAATCCGTACTTTGCTTATGTATTATTTAAAATACAGGACATTAAAAATGAAGAAGAAATTATCAAAGTATAAAGGATTCCTGACTGGCGTGATCGTATCGGCGAGTGCATTTTTGTTTATTCATGCCAGGTCAAACGACCCTTATTTTGAAATCTCAAAAAACCTCGACATTTACGCCAACTTATTTAAAGAACTGAATACTTATTATGTAGATCCTATTGAGCCTGGTAAGCTGGTAAAAACCGGTGTTGATGCCATGCTGGAAGAACTGGACCCCTATACCAACTACATAACTGAAGCAGATATAGAAGAGTACCAGTTCATGACCACCGGAAAATACGGCGGAATTGGTGCCAGTATGCGGCGCAAAGGTGATGACATTTACATAGGAGATGTTTACGAAAACAGCCCCGCACAAAAGGCAGGCTTACATCCCGGCGACCTCCTGGAGTCAATAGACAATCAGATAGTAAAAGGAAAAAGTGTAGATGACCTGAGCGGATTACTGAAAGGTTCTCCCGGCACGCAGATCAGTATTAAAATCAAAGATGCGTTTACACATATTTCCACAACAAAGCTGCTCACCCGTGGTGAGATTGAAATTTCAAGCGTGCCATTCTATAGCCTTATCGGTGAGCAGAATAATATTGCCTATGTTAAACTGACTCAGTTTACACAGGGTTGTGCCAGGCAGGTAAGGCAGGCCTTCGACAGCCTTTCGAAAGCACAACCTGCGCTGAAAGGCCTTGTACTGGATCTGCGTAACAATCCCGGCGGGCTGCTTACTGAGGCGGTAGACCTTTGTAACATTTTTATAGACAAAGGGCAGCTGGTAGTAAGCACCAAAGGCAAGGTGCCATACATGGATGAGGAGTACAAAACCAACGGTGTAGTTTGGAATAAAGACCTGCCGCTCACTGTGCTGGTCAATCACTCATCCGCTTCAGCCTCTGAAATTGTGGCCGGAACCATGCAGGACCTGGACCGGGGTGTGATCATCGGAGAACGTTCGTACGGAAAGGGGCTGGTACAGAAAACAAGGCCGCTGGGTTTCAACGCACAACTCAAATTAACTATTGCCAAGTACTACACGCCCAGCGGCAGGTGCATACAGGCTATTGACTATACACACCGCAATGCAGATGGCAGTGTAGGCTATGTACCCGATTCGCTGAAAAAATCATACAAAACCAAAATGGGCAGAACTGTAAAAAGTGGTGGAGGTGTAGACCCTGAGGCCTATGTAAAGAATGAACCGATGAGTATGATTGCTGTAACACTGTATACCAAAAATTACCTTTTTGATTATGCTACCGAATACGCCAGCAAACATACAACCATAGCCGAGGCGGCAAAATTCTCTCTTACTGATGCTGAGTTTAATCAGTTTGCGAAGTGGGTGGAGAATAAAGACTATTCCTATGCTACTGAAACAGAGATTGGGCTGGACTCGCTCAAAAAACTGGCTATTAAGGAAAACTATTACGAGGAAACCAAGAACGAATTTGATGCTTTAAAAGCAAAGCTGTCGCATGATAAAAAGCAGGACCTGCTGAAACATAAAGATCAGGTGAAGCATATGCTTGAGAACGAAATTGCATCACGCTACTATTATCAGCGTGGCCGCCTGGCGCAGGCTATGCAATATGATAAGGAACTGGATAAGGCACTGTCACTGATCAATAACCCGGCAGAATACAAAGGCTTGCTTAAACCCGGAAAGTAGTAGTTCCGGTGTAGAATACTATAATTGCACATTGGCCGTTGTTAAGCCAAAGACATTAATTCTTATGAAAATACTCTCAGGTAGCATCATGTTGTTTGTTTTAACCTGTTTTTGCAGTTCCTGCCATACAAGTTCCTCAACACCTGCACCTGACGTTCTATACATACCCTGGGATATCGAACTAATGATGCCCTCGCACAACGTAGTACCAGTTGGCCATTCACTGCTGACTACCAACGGAATACTGGTAGCGTGCAAGGTTTCAGGAATTATACCCGATACAAATGGCGTTCCGTATACCTATACAGGAAACTGGGAAGCAGCAATGTTTAAAACACCTTTGAGCAACACATTGACGGGCGCGGTATCAGATGTGAGATTTAATGGAGTACCGTTAACTACCAACGATAGTGCATTTATTCATCGAGACAGTAGTCCGTTATGGATAGAAGGCGGTAGTAATACATGGCATGTGGGCGGATCTGCTTATGTGCCTGCTTTTGACACTTCCACATCAGCTCCTATGCCGTCATTTTCGGGTACATTGCCTGCAATAATTTCCAGTGCAGCCGAATTTACCTACACTTTCAACAGCACCAATACGGCAAATGCAGATTCTGCTTACGTGATGATACGGGGTGACATTGACCCGCTTAACAGCAATGTAGTCAGCGCCAGCGGGGGCATTGCTAAAATACCGGCAACGCTAATGGCTCACGCAACGAATTGCACTTACTGCAGCCTCACATACCCTTATTCCAATCCTTATTACAATGGGGGGCTGATTGCATTCGTTTTATACAACCATAAAACCATAACGGTGGGTACAAAACAATTCGATATAGTGAACCAACGGGTATATCTGGGTAATTTCAATAAGCCTTAGTACATCTCTGCCCAGTTTTTTAACAACTGTAAGCCATACGGAGTGCCGACTGATTCAGGATGAAACTGAACACCCAGGCACGGAAAAGTTGCATGAGCCAATGCCATTACAGTACCATCATCGGCCGCCGCAATTGATGATAGCGGCGTACCCGCCAATCCATCTATGATTAAAGAATGGTAGCGCATCACTTCAAACGAAGAAGGAATGTTCTTAAAGAGCGGGTGCCCGTTGTGTTTGATAAGGCTTGTTTTGCCATGCATGGGATATGCAGCCCGGCGCAGCTCAGCACCAAAAAACATACCCAGTGCCTGATGCCCCAGGCATACCCCCAGTATGGGTATGCAGCTGTGAAAATGCTGCACAGTGTCCATTGTTATACCTGCCTGCAGTGGGGTCTCGGGGCCGGGAGAGAGTATGATACGTCGCGGATTAATATCAATGAGCTGCTGCAGGGTTAGTTCATCGTTGCGGTATACTATGCATTCATTGCCCGTTTGCATCAGGTAGTCGAGCAGTATGTAACTGAATGAATCGTAGTTATCAATGAGTACCCACATCTGCTGTTTTGTGATTTACAGTATCAAAAAAATGCTCCAGTTTACTGAAAACATCTTTGGCAAACGGAAGTAATTTACCTGCCTGCTCAAAAAACCACGGTGCCAGCTGCGACAGCCACGGATATGTTTTCGAATCAGCAATTGCCTGTGCGGTAATGATATGCATTTTACTGCCAAGCCAGAGCAGCGAGCTCCAGAGTACCGCACCGGTAAATGCGTATAAAAGGCCACCGGCAAGCTTGTTGAATATACCCAATGCCATACCCTCTATTGCAGACTGAATGAGCCTGGCCAGCAGGCGAACCAGCAGAAATACACCGATGAACAGGACTACATAGCTGACTATCTGCACCCAGCCTGAACTTACGTAGCCGTTTTTAAGCAGCCATTCTGAAAACGACTGAGATAGTTTCAATGAGCAAACGATACCCAACAGCAGAGCCAGCATTGAGAAAGCAGCAACAATCAGCCCTTTCAGGTAACCGCGTATAAAAAACAGAATGATCAGGATTACACCAACAATATCAAGCATCTTATATCAAAAGTAAGAGGTGCCGGGCAAATTGCCGTAAAAATAATTCAGGGCAGTAATTGCCAAAAAAATACCCCCCTGAAAACAGAGGGCACTCAATTTAACAATCTATATGATTACCGTAATTTCATGAACAGCTAGGATGCCAGCAATTGTTTTACAGTTTCAGAAATGAGCTTACCATCTGCTTTGCCAGCCAGCTGTTTGCTGGCTACACCCATCACCTTGCCCATATCAGCCGGCGATTTAGCCCCTACCTGATCTATAATATTCCTGATTTCAGCGCTCAGTTCTTCGGCAGACATTTGTTTGGGCAGGAATTTCTCAAGAATTGTAAGCTCCTCCTTTTCCTTTGCAGCAAGGTCTTCCCTGCCCTGTTTTTCAAAAATATCAAGCGAATCGCGGCGCTGCTTGGCCAGTTTCTGCAGCATCTTTATCTCGGTTGCTTCCGATATCTCACCCGAAGCACCTTCTGCTGTTTTTTCAATAATTATTGCTGCTTTAATTGCACGAAGAGTACGCAGGGCGGCTTCATCTTTCGCCCTCATTGCGGTCTTCAGTTCTTCCATTACTTTAGCTTCAAGACTCATATTGTGTTGTATTTGTTACCTACAAGCAGGTTGGTAATCAGTTTGTATTTTCAACGTTTTGTCGGGTGATCTACTGTTGCTTGTCAGTTATTTTGATTCAACCTCGGCAGCGGCCGCAGCCTTTTTAAGAAAGGCCTTTGCAAATGCCTTTAATTCGTTTGATAACTCTGTATTCTTTGTAGCCCTCTGGTAGGTATCAGCCATGCCGTAAAGTGTCTGGTAGAAAAAATCATTCATTTCATCCACCATCATTTTACCCGTCCACAGGTCTATGCGCAAAGCAGATTTCTCCTGTCCATCCCATAGCCCCAGCAATATTGCTTTGGCATGCTGCCAGTCCGTAACACCACCGTCCGGGGCAGTCCACTGTATCGCTTCAGGCATTTTATCTTCCGCCAGGTCTACCTGAATATTGATATTAGATTTCATTATGTGTCCTTATTTGTATGATTATATATGCGCCAAAAGTACGGTTAATTGGCAAAGTGTTTATGCGTGAACGGTTAAGGCAAAGTTAATCAATGTTCGCTCCGTATATGGCAGCACTGGTTTCCAGCAGCTTAATATGTTTCATTTACTCACCACGGCTATTGAGCGGTTTTGCCCATTTGTTCAGCTGCTTTACGCAGGCAGCAATATCTTTAGGTATGGGCGCCTCTGCTATAACTTCTGTGCCATCTTCCTTCGTAAACTGCAGCCGGTAGGCATGCAAAGCCAGCCTGTTCATCAGTGGTTTTTCTGCCTCCTCTTTTTTTGACAGGTTGTATTTCTTCTTAATTACCGAAAGCAGAAATGGTTTACCGTCACCATACAATTCGTCACACACTATAGGGTGGCCTATTGACTGCATATGCACCCTTATCTGATGGGTTCGGCCGGTATGTATCTGAAACTGGACCAGCGAATACAACGGCCATTGCTCTGCTACCTTGTAGTCGGTAACCGCCAGCTTTCCTTTTTTTGATACAGCCATTTTACCAAAAACAGCCGGGTGCTCACCAATCGGACTCTCAATACGACCCTCAGCAGGTATCACAATTCCGCTTACCAAACCCGCGTAAAATTTTCCTATGTTGTGATCCTGAAAAAGCATGGACAGGTAACGGTGGCTTTGTTCATTTTTAGCAAAACATATTACGCCGCTGGTATCCTTGTCCAACCTGTGTACTACCCAGATTTTACTGCCAAGTCTGGCTTCAAGCTGCCTGTTCAGGCTGGGTAGCGACTGATCAAATCGATCCGGTATGACTCTCAAACCTGAAGGTTTGTTTACAATGATCAGGTCCTCATCCTCATAAATTACTTCAATACTCATTTCTGGAGTTCTTTTTTATAGTGTTCAAGGCAGTAGTCTTCGTTCTCCCTCATTACTTTCTGATCTTTTGCCGACTTATCCTTGAAGCCGCACAAATGTAATACTCCGTGGAATATCACACGATGCAATTCATCGTTGTATGTAGTATTGTACAGTTTGGCGTTTTCCCTTACCCTTTCCACACTGATGTAAATCTCTCCCTGCATTTCCTTTCGGTTATCACTCAGGTCGAAAGTAATAATGTCAGTGTATGTGTCGTGATCCAGAAAATTATTATTCATTTCCAGCAAATACGCGTCTTTGCAGAACACATAGGTAAGTTCGCAGGATTCGATTTTTTTCACGTACGTAGAAACAAGCCCGTCAATAAAGTCAGACAATTGTTTCTTTTCCTTCAGTCCAGACCTTACGCCATTTTCGTAAAATTTTGCCGGCATACCAGATTTTCGGCAAAGGTCGTAACAAATATTTTAAATAGGCTTCAATATCGGATAATGTTACTTTAATTTCTCAAACATCGTGCTCATTTTAACTTCCAAAGTGCTTCTCAGTTGGTTTGGCGCATTGCTTTTATGAATAAGGGTTGTGACGGCCTTGCCCATAAGATTTCAGTCAGTGAATTTTGAGTATATTGAGCCGTTGATTGCCTGGATCCAATTGCAGGAGTCCGTAGTTAGTCCGGGGTAGCTCGTTCTGAACAACGAAAAAACAGTATGAAAGCGTTATTCTCCCTTACGGTTTGTATTATAATATGTATTTCCATGTTGGGATACCGCTATTATTACTCCGACCTCCGGAACGGGAACCCACCCCTGAAAATTGCAGAATGGGATGCGTTTGGTTACTATCAGTATCTACCTGCCATTCTTATATATCACGATCATAAAAAGATGGAATGGATCGGAGAGGCACAAAAGAAATATCAATTTACAGATGGCCAGGGATTTCCGATGACAAAACTGGACAACGGGTACTATGCATATAAATATCTTGGCGGTGTAGCATTGATGGAACTACCATTCTTTCTTGTAGCCCATTGGTACGCACAGCATAACGGTTATCCGCCTGATGGGTTCTCACCACCTTATCAGTGGGGATTAACAATAGGCGCCATTTTATATTGCATATTGGGCATTTTTGTACTTCGGAAAATTCTATTGCGTTTTTTTTCAGAGCAGACTACCGGAATTACGTTGGCGGCTATATGCCTGGCAACCAATTTCATCAACTATGCAGCCGTTGAAAACGGTCAGAGCCACAGCTTTATATTCCCATTATATGCGCTGATATTGTACGCTACTATCAAGTGGCATCAACGCCCGTCTGTTTTATGGGCTTCTTCTATTGGGTTGATCATTGGATTGGCAACAATTTGCCGCCCTACGGAGGCTATTATGCTTTTCATACCCCTGCTATGGAATACACATTCCAAAGAAAACGCTGCCACAAAATGGGCACTGGTGAAGCAATACAGGCATCATATTATTTACACTGTTGTTTTCGGATTCTTAGCCGTCTTGCCTCAGCTTATTTATTGGAAGTCGGTAAGTGGTTCATTTATCTATGATGTAGGCAGCAGTTGGGATTTCCTAAACCCACATTTCAGAGTGCTGTTTGGGCC
>OMJB01000131.1 GCA_900299255.1 Sphingobacteriales bacterium | reverse complement strand
TACTTTTTCAAGTGCCTGATATATAGGCACCGTACCCACCGGCACCGGGCAGTTCCTGATGATCCACTCACGTGTTTCGTGTATGTTCTTGCCGGTCGAAAGGTCCATAAGCGTATCTCCACCCCAGCGGCAGCTCCATACTGCTTTTTCCACTTCCTCCTCTATACTTGATGTTACCGCCGAATTGCCTATGTTGGTATTGATCTTCACCAAAAAATTCCGGCCAATGATCATTGGCTCACTCTCGGGGTGGTTAATGTTAGCAGGTATAATTGCCCTGCCCCTGGCAATCTCATCCCTTACAAATTCCGGTGTAATTTTCTTCAACGGTATACTTGCCCCAAAGCTGTTGCCGGGATGCTGGTTCCACTCCTCACTATTGGTCATCAGTTCATCTATCCGCTGATTCTCCCTGATAGCCACATACTCCATCTCAGCGGTAATGATACCCTTCCTGGCATAATGCATCTGAGATACATTAGCGCCTTTTTTTGCACGGTAAGGCATAGTTATATGCTCAAACCTCAGCGCATCCAGGCTCTTGTCTTCAAGCCTTTCATTGCTGTACTCCGCGGTAAAATTTTCCAGTTTATCCACATCATTCCTGTCCACTATCCATTGTTCGCGCAAGCGTGGCAGGCCCTTGGTAATATTTATTTCAACGGCTGGGTCGGTATACGGCCCGCTGGTGTCGTATACTGTTACAGATGGATTGGGGATCAGCTCCTCAATCCCAAAAGAGCTGGTGCACGTAGGGCTCACCTGTATCTCTCTCATAGCCACTTGTATATTGTGCAGCTTACCTGGCACAAATATTTTCTTAGAGCCCGTCAGAGTGCCTGTTGTAATTTTTCCTGCCGTTGGAGCCGTATCTTTTTTCATGCGTATATTTTTTAGAAACTAAGCCTGTATTTAAAATGATTATTTTTTATCCACCAGCCTCACCCGCCTTGCGCCGCCTTGATCAGCGTTATTTTACAATCTGCCTGCAGCCTGTACTGATCCCACTCTGCTTTAGGCACTACCTGATTATCCACTGCTACCGCCACACCCTTCTGCACACCCGGCTGAATCAATTCCAGCAGTGCTGTTACAGTTGTTTCTTCGCTCACGGCGTGCAGCTTGTTGTTCACATAAACATTCATACAACCACGGTTGCTGGGTTTGAAAAATAACTTTAAGGGAAGCAATCAAAAAATCTGAATCGCAACTTTTTCCTTTCGCAGGCATTATCCTGATCCGGTACAAAGGGTATGATCTCAGCCTGGTATTTTCGGCACCCCTAAAGCGGTGTCAAAAGTACGGGTTATTATTCAATTGCAGGTACTACCTATCTGCACCAGTACATCACATTATAATTACAACCCAACTATCCTAAGGCTTGCTAACAATAAATATGTACCATCTGGCTCAGAAAAATTTTGAAGTAACAGGAAACTGTTTATTTTTGCAGTCCCAAATCCAAACCAACCCCGGTTGGCTGGCCACAGGGTAGAATCCTCCTTAGCTCAGTTGGTTAGAGCACATGACTGTTAATCATGGGGTCTCAGGTTCAAGTCCTGAAGGGGGAGCAGAAGCCGCAGCGTAAGTTGCGGCTTTTTTGTTTGCAGGGAAACAGGATGGGAAAAGTACAATTTGAACGTAATCAGTCGGATAGCCTTTTCATATCCTCAATAATTTTCATCGTTTCAACGCTTACAGTACATACCCGCTTTAGCAGGTCAATAACCTGCGCTTTATAGTCTGCGAAACGGTAGGTGTTGAATTTCTCAGCTATTGTAGCGTCTTTGGGCTTGCTCTCTTTGTACTGGTCAAGTATCCACTCTATTGCGCTGCGATTGCCTAACTTATACTCCCATGCTTCCGGGGGAAGACCTGTAAGCTCTGTATTTTCGTCTATCTCTATTGTACCTGTGGCTTTTACGGCTTTTAGCTTTGTTTTGGGGCTTTCAATAGTTGCTTTGGTTACTTCTTTTAGTGGGTAGGGCTTTGCGGCTTCATAGCTAATATGCATCTCCATTAACACCTTGCCCCACTCTGCCCACTTTTTGAAATCTGAATAAAAGGGTATCCGGGGAAACTCCCTTTATTTATTGGATGTTAACAATGGTAAAAAGGAAATAAATTAAAGACCATTTATCAGGCTATAGATTATGTCATACTCTTGCTTATTTGACCGGATATTTGTTCCATAACTCCCTGGGCGCCCTGCTTTAAATTCTTGCAATCCTACTGTGGACAGTACCTTTTGCTTTGAAATAAGGATTTTAGGCCTATCTGTAATTCTTATAATTACTTTGTCAACATACTTATCTTCTTTTTTATACCGAAGCCCTAGGTGGCTATCTAATTTCCACTGTTCATGATCTTCGGATATCCCCATAGGTTTCGGGTCACTTTCAATATCTGCAAGCGCATAAACACCACCTTTAATCCCGGTTATCCAAATAATAGCCTTATCACCTTTTTTTATTTCGCTCTTATAATTCTTTACGTTCCATTCCTTGAGAGTAGCTGGGATGATTTCGTAAGCTGATAGATTACACTGAAAAATCCAATACTTCATGATGCGAATTTTCTGGTTTACAATTTTCCACAAAATAACAAACGTGGGCAAATAAACTAGTAAATGAAATGACAACTTGCCGATGTCATCCTAGCCCTTCCGAAAATAAACAAAATGCTCGGTGCCTGTCTCTACACACTACCTTTACTTACACCACCTTACTTTTGGGCTATTAATTTAAATCAGCAATGATTTTTTGCACCTGCTCCTATAGTACCGGAATGTCGTTTATAGCGGTGAACCATACACTGTCGAACTGCAAACCAATAAATTGTGATCAAAACGAATGGCCTTCGGCACATTTGCATCAGTAGGGAGCCTTCAGAATCCTGGCCCAATACAAAGAGCATTGCAAGAACTAACGGGAAAAGGATATTGCAAATTAATTGTGGGTTTTCTTTATCTTTATTTCTAAGCTGAAAACTGAATAAAACTGATGGAGATCAGAGAAGCAATAAAAATTATAGAAAATGATGGATGATATTGCGAAGGCAACGTTATCCAGTATTCTAAAACAAGCACAATTATAAAACAACCCATGAATAAATTTTTGGTAATCATTGAAGAAACAGCAACTGGCTTTAGTGCATACAGCCCTGATCTTGACGGTTGTATCGCAACAGGAAGTACAAAAAAAGAAGTGGAAGAAAACATGTATGAAGCCATTCAGTTCCACATTGAAGGCTTAAAAGCGGAAGGCTTAAATATACCCGTTGCCCGCACCGAAAGTGAAGTGATGGTCTTTGCCTGAAAATTTATTCCGGCAAAGCCTCATCCAGATTTTTAAGCGCATCTTCCTTGCTTTCTCCAAAACTGGAAATATCCACGTTAAGACATTTTGCAACGTAGTATTTGTGTTCCTTCCAAACTACATTTTGCAGGACAGCCTTTTTTTATTGCATGAACATTAAAATAAACTACTGCCTCGCTTCCGGGCTCAGTGCAGTAAATCCCTTTACCGGCACAGCAATCCACTTGCTGCCATTGGTTTTGTAATACAATGTATTTTTCACAGCCGGGCTAATAGCAGCCGGCACAGGAAATTTCCCACCCTTTATGGGGTTAAGCATCAGGGTGTCCCACTTCTTAATATCGCCGGTTAGTTCTTTGGTGGTGTACTGCATGGCTCCCGCAGTTTTCTTAACGCCTTTAGCGGTTGCCTTCAGTGTTTCACACGTCAGCCAGCCGTTCTCCCCCCGCCAGAAAAAAGATTCAGGCATTTTTGCGTTCTGCCATACCGCCACAAAGTGGTATGCTGTTTCAGCAGTGCCACCGGGTATTCCCGGCAGTATCTGCTGGCTGTAAGCGGCCAGCAGTTTCACATCAGCAGCCTTTTTTTTCACGGGTGCCCCCCATGCCGCCATACTCAGCAGCAGCACGGCCATCGTTATATGTAATCGGCGGTTGGTTTTCGTCATCTCTTTCAGGTAAATAACCTCTGTCGTTACATTCAATTATTACTGCAGTATAGCGCGTTTCACCGCCACTTCGTTGTCGGTAGTACGCTGCACACGCACATAGTACACACCCCTTGCCCACGAGTTTACAGGAATGGTTATACTACCTCTTGTTTCGCACGTATGTACCACTTGCCCCACAGTATTCAGCACTGTCACTGTTGCGTTTTCTGTACCGGCATCAATATGCAGCATATCGGC
>OMJB01000130.1 GCA_900299255.1 Sphingobacteriales bacterium | reverse complement strand
TACAAACAGACACTTCGCCAGAATCCGCAGGACGCTGATGCAAAATATAATCTGTCTTACGCCCAGCAAATGCTGAAGAAAGAACAGCAGCAGAACAAGGATAACAAGGACAAACAGAATAAGGATCAGAACAAGGACCAGAATAAAGACAAGCAGAATAAAGATCAGAAAAAGGATCAGGACAAGGACAAACAGAATAAGGATCAGCAGGATAAACAGGATCAGAAAGATCAGCAGGATAAACAGCAGCAGGAGCCGCAAAGCCAGCCCAGCAAGCTTTCTCAGCAGCAGGCCGACCAACTGCTGAATGCGCTGCAGCAGGAAGAAAAGAAGCTGCAGGATAAACTGAAGAAGGAGAAAGGCGTGCCTGTAAAAATGCAGAAAGACTGGTAGTTCTTGTTTGAAAACTAACACAGTGCCATTGATGGCAATTGGTTGCACAAGCTATGATTTCTTATCAGCAGCAACATCCTACAGCAGCACTTCATACCACTCATTAGCAGTTACTTTTATCACTCTAAAATTGACGTGTGGATAAGGTGTCAATATCTTTTTGCCACTGCCAAATATTTTGTGTAAATATTTTTTTATCGCAGAATTTCTTTTTAATATTGTGTAAGGATTGTGCTTACTAACCCATCCTTTATAGAGTCCGGCAGTCCACAACCTGCCGGGCTTTTTTCTTTTGACCATGTGAAATGCGCTGCTGGCAACACTTTCACTTATCCAACGACCTTTTCTGATTACTCTGTTTGGAGTGCTTAACTCGGAAATACATCTACTGATACCTGTACAAAAATCATTTGGCGGGCATGGTTTGAATATTTTCGGGAGTAGTTTTTTTCCTGAAGCCGATTTTTCTTCTGCACACAAATCCTGTGCATTCGCAAAGTTCAAAATGGTTTTTTAGGGAATAACCTGAAGTTTGGCGTGATACAATTGTTCCGGCATAGTACTGAAAGAATCAGTAATCTCTGGAAGTCATTTGCGTCAGTGAAAAAAGGCTATACTACTCAAGGCATAACTATAAAATGAACGACTTTCGGCTAACGAATACAGCACACTTGCTGCAGTAAACATTAACCCTGAACCCAAAAGAAAACCGGATAGAAAAGTGTGGAGGCACTTGTGAGTTTTTGAGAAAGAACTTGGTGTTTTCAGGAAAGAGGATATGCTGATGTACTGAATAAGCGGGTACCGGTTAATGGAAAAGTACTGTTTGAAGCTATATTAAGTGCTTAGTAGCCTGAACCTTATTGATAATTTAACTAATTATTTTCCTGCATATCATAACTATAGTTATTTTTGCACCTGAAAATACTTTTAATAAATGTTTAATCTGGTTTTATTTGGCCCTCCCGGCAGTGGAAAGGGTACACAGTCTGAGAATATTGTAAGCACATACAATCTGCAGCACATATCTACAGGCGATTTATTGCGTGACGAAGTAAGCAGGCACACACCCTTGGGTTCTGAAGCTAAGAAATACATGGATCAGGGCATGCTTGTGCCTGACGAAGTAGTAATAGGTATGATCAGCGGCAAGATTGATGAGCATCCCGATGCACGGGGATTTATATTTGATGGTTTCCCGCGTACGCGGCACCAGGCTGAGGCACTGGATAAACTGCTGGAGTTTAAAAACACAAAAATAGACCTCGTGTTATCACTTGAAATACCAGAAGCTGAACTTACCAAACGCCTGCTGGGCAGAGGAGAAACATCAGGCCGCAGTGACGATAACGAGGAGGTGATAAAGAAGCGCATTAAGGAGTATCATTCAAAAACACAGCCTGTAGCTGGTTATTACAATGACCATGGCAAACTTGAAAATGTAAAGGGTGACCATAGTATAGCTGACACTTTTAAACTTCTTTCCAAACACATCAATAAATACCTTTTACCGGTAAACTAGTGGAGAAAGGAAATTTTGTTGACCATATTCGCATTTTTTGCCGGTCGGGCAAAGGTGGTGCAGGAAGTGCGCATTTCGAACGCAACAAATTTGACTCCAAGGCAGGGCCTGACGGTGGTAATGGCGGGCGCGGCGGACACATCATACTGAGAGGCAACGCTCAGTTGTGGACACTGCTGCATATGCGGTACTACAAGAATGTACTTGCCAAAGACGGTCAGAATGGCTACAAGAATAATTCATCAGGACACGACGGAGATGATATTATACTCGAGGTGCCTCTGGGTACTATAGCCAGGGATGCGGAAACAGGTGAGGAAGAGGTGGAGATTCTTGAGGATGGTCAGCAGGTGATATGGGTAAGAGGTGGCCGCGGCGGACTGGGCAATGCCAACTTTGCTACTGCTACCAATCAGACACCCGAGTATGCGCAGCCAGGCGAAATGGGCAGCGAAGGCTGGAAAATACTGGAGCTAAAAATTCTTGCCGATGTGGGCCTGGTGGGTTTCCCTAACGCCGGAAAATCTACATTGCTTTCGGTGGTGAGTGCAGCAAAACCCAAAATTGCCAATTACGCATTTACAACGCTTATTCCACAGCTGGGTATTGTTTCTTACCGCGACAATAAGTCGTTCTGTATGGCCGACCTCCCCGGTATTATAGAAGGCGCTGCTGAGGGCAAAGGCCTGGGGCATCGTTTCCTGAGGCATATTGAACGTAACTCTGTGCTTTTATTCCTGATTCCTGCCGATAGTAACGATCATGCAAGGGAGTTTGAGATACTGCTGCACGAACTGGAACAATACAACGAAGAGCTGCTGCACAAAAAAATTATTCTGGCGATAAGCAAAAGCGATATGCTGGATGACGAACTGAAACAGGCTATTGCTGAAACACTGCCTGCAAACATACCTCATGTCTTCATCTCGTCAGCGGCCAATAAAGGCATTACAGAACTGAAGGATATGCTGTGGAAAGCATTGACTGAGCCTACAGCCTGAGTAATCTGGCAAATGTAAATAATTGATACTGCTATTTTATGAAACAGGTTTCTGCTTGGGAACTACAGGACTGGATGGCTGCCGGTAAGGATTTTTTACTGATAGACATAAGGGAGTTGTTTGAACGTGAACAGTTCAATATAGGTGGCCTGCACATTCCAGCTGGTGAGCTGCCCTCGCGGCTTGGCGAACTTCCGGCGGACATGGATGTGGTGCTTTATTGCGAAAAAGGCATCAGGTCGGTAATTGCCATACAACGCCTTGAAGCAAAGGGCTTTTCCAATCTGTACAATCTATCTGGCGGCATGAAAGCCTGGAAAGAATCTCAGTAACTACCTCATGATTTCAAGCTGTGCTCCCGATTCAGTAACGCTTAGTCTGTGCATCGCTCCCATAGTTAGAGTATAATTCACATCCTCATGCCCGCAGGGGAAATTAAAACAAACAGGGTAATTGTATTCTGCAACCTTATCACGAATGATCTCTTCAATTGTCTGCCCGAAAGGCCGTTCCGTATCGAGCATGTTAGTCATGTAACCAACAATCAGGCCCTTTAGTTTATCCAGTTTGCCCGCACGTTTCAGCGTTAGCAACATTCGGTCCATTTTATACAGATATTCCTCTATGTCTTCTATAAACAGGATCTTGCCGGTTGTCTCAACATCGCTGCGGGAACCCACGTTATGAGCCAGCAACGAAAGGTTGCCGCCCGTAAGAATCCCTTCTGCCAAACCGGGCCTGTTGTAAGTAGATGTAGTGGCAGGATAAACTACCTGCCCGCCACCAATAGCGGCGTAAAACGATTTCAGGTGTTCATCTTGCAGCGTGTCTTCCCTGAATGAGCCGCACATGGGGCTGTGCAATGTTGGTATTCCGAAATTCTGCTCAACATGATTCAACAGCAGAGTAATATCGCTAAAGCCGCAGATCCATTTAGGCTTCTGTGCAAAAGCTGTAAAGTCCAGTCGGTCTATAATACGGCTCATGCCGTAGCCGCCCCTGCCCATCATAATGGCATCAATCGCAGGGTCATCCAGCATTGCCTGCAGGTCGGCGGTACGGCTCTCATCTGTACCCGAAAAATAATGATGATTGGTACCAATGGTGTTGCCCACCTTCACCCTGAAACCCTTGCCCTCCAAAACGGCAACGCAGTGGTGAACTTTTTCGGCAGGTATAAAACTGGCCGGGCACGTAATACCGATCACAGAGCCCTGTTTCAGAAACGGAGGCATGGCACCAAATCGCTGAAGGGGATTACTCATTGTATTCATAACAGCTAAAGTAGTTAGAAAAGGGCAATCAGAGCGCTGGCAGCAGACCCACATAAATCTCCCCATCCCTGATTTCAACCGGATAGGTAAATAATTTGTACCCTTCACCGCTCGTATTCCGGCCGTTGGCTGGATCAAACCGGTATTTATGTTCAGGGCAAACAATGCGGCCCATGGCATCTACCCACCCGGTACATAGGTTTACACCTGCATGAGGGCAGGCTGCCGTGAACGCCATGATCTTATCTTTCTGTTTTAGCAGCCCTATACGTTTTTCGGCCACTAGCACTTCGGTCAGTTTATTTTCCGCTAGTGATTCCGCAGTCAGTCCGTCTATTTTATGCCAGTTGTATACTTTCATTATCTCTTTGCGGCAAAAAAATCTTTCATTAATCCGGCACACTCTTCAGCCAGCACCCCGCCCACCACTTCAGCTTTCTGGTGAAAAGGCGAGTTGGCTCCGGTAGTTTTTCTGTAACCGTTTTTTACATCTTCACACCCATACACGATACGTGCTACTTTCGACCAATACAAAGCCCCGCAGCACATAAGGCATGGCTCAACGGTTACGTACAGCACAGCTTCGGGCAGGTACTTGCTGCCTAGCGAGTTGAAAGCAGCGGTGAGTGCTATCATCTCGGCATGTGCGGTACTGTCGTTGAGTTGTTCCACCTGATTATGACCGCGCGATATGACCTTGTTTCCCCACACTACTACCGCACCTACCGGCACCTCTCCGGCATCATAAGCCAGCTTGGCTTGGCGCAGGGCCTCTTTCATATAATGTGTATCATCGAATTCCATTGACGACAATTTGCACTCTTTTCAAAAAATCAACTACTAAACAAATCACCCAATAAACTATTCAACAAATCAACTAACAAACTTATCAACAAATCAACTAACAAACTTATCAACTAATCAACCACTCAACCAACCCTACTCCCTATTCTTTGTATCCATAACAATTGTAACCGGGCCATCATTCACAAGGGCAACTTTCATATCAGCGCCGAAAACGCCTGTCGCTACTTGTTTACCAATCTTTTCTGCGAGTATTTTTATACAATACTCATAAAGCGGAACCGCCTGCTCTGGCCTTGCAGCCTTGATAAACGAAGGTCGGTTGCCTTTCTTATATGAAGCATGCAGCGTAAACTGGCTCACTAACAGTATGTTTCCGCCTGTTTCCAGAATATCTTTATTCATCAGTCCGTTCTCATCACCGAATACCCTGAGTTGTGCAATTTTACCGCAAAGCCAGTCGGCATCTTCTTTGTTGTCTTCAGTTTCTATACCCAGCAGTACCATAAAACCTGTGCCTATAGATGAATGTACCTGCCCATCTATAGTAACACTGGCCGAGGAAACCCTTTGAATAACCGCTCTCATTATAATACTGAATTGCTTTTATGCAAATGTGCAAATAATACCCGTAAAGCACAAAGTACCGAAGGTTAATATTTAATACGGGATATTGATACAATACTGTTTATTTTTGAACCTGCAATGCTCAACATCAACGACACAATTGCTGCTATAGCTACTCCGCCGGGCGAAGGTGCCATTGGCATCATCAGGCTGAGCGGCCCTGAAGCGGTAGGGATAACCAATACCTTGTTCAAAGGCAAAGACCTCAGCAGTCAGCCATCGCATACAATCCACTTTGGCAGGATCATGGATGGCAGCAATGTGGTAGATGAGGTAGTTGTGAGCCTGTATAAAGGCCCCAAAAGCTATACCGGTGAAGATGTAACAGAGATTAGCTGCCATGGCTCGGGTTATGTGCTGCAGCGGGTGCTGCAGCTTTGTTTGCAGCAGGGTGGCAGGCTGGCAAAGCCGGGTGAGTTTACACTCAGGGCTTTCCTGAAGGGCAGGCTGGACCTCACCCAGGCCGAAGCGGTTGCCGACCTCATTGCCAGTCAGAGCGGATCGGCACATAAAGCAGCTATACACAATCTAAGGGGTGGATTCAGTGAAGACCTGAAGCAGATGCGCGAGCAACTGATAACATTCAGCGCACTCATAGAACTGGAACTGGATTTCAGCCAGGAGGATGTTGAGTTTGCCGACCGCACCAAATTTTATGACTTAATAGAGCGGCTTACTACAGCCACAGGTCAGTTGCTGCAATCTTTCCGGCTGGGCAATGTAATAAAGAATGGCGTGAAGGTGGCGATTATAGGCAAACCCAATGCAGGCAAGAGCACACTGCTCAACGCCCTGCTCAATGAAGAACGGGCTATAGTAAGCGATATTGCCGGTACTACCCGCGATACCATTGAGGAAACCATCAACATCAACGGTGTGCTCTTTAGACTGATAGACACTGCGGGCATCAGGGAGCACAGCCTCGACACTATAGAGATGAAGGGCATAGAGCGCAGCATGGAGGCAATGAACAAAGCTGATGTGGTGGTGTACCTCTTTGACGCATCAACAAGTGAAACGGAAGAAGTGAACACCCGGAAGCAGGAACTGGAAAAAAACGGAGTAAAATACCTGCTGGTGGGCAATAAGGCCGACCTGGGTACGCATGCAAGTTGGGAAGATGCCGGGCGGGTAACGTTAATCTCTGCAAAAAACAAAGAAAACATCCACAGGCTTAAGGAAGCTCTTTTTGATCTGGTGGCAGCGGGTGCAGTGCAGCAGGAAGGCACCATCATCACCAATGCACGGCACTATGGTGCGCTACAGGAAGTAGCAAAATCGCTTGCAGCAATAAAAGCCGGCCTCGACAACCAGTTACCCGGCGACCTCATCTCGCTCGACATACGCACCTGCCTCTACCACCTGGGCGAAATAACAGGTGAAATCACCACAGAAGACAAGCTGGACTATATTTTCTCGAAGTTTTGTATCGGGAAATAACGGTGCTTTTTCAAATCCCCCCCCCCCTAAAAAGGCACGTCCTCATCCGGTGGTGGTGCTTTTCTGAAGCTGTTGCCGCCGCTGCTGAAATCGTCATCGTCCCAGTTTACATCATTTGCTTTTGACGGCATAGTTTGGAAGCCGCTGGGTATGAACAGTTTGGAACCGCCAAACTCGCTCGGGTCGCGGCGTATGCCAGCCTGCGGATTGTCCTTCGGCCCTCCGCTGAAGCCACCGCCTCCACCGCCAAAACCGCCACTGCCAAAGCGGTTGTCTTCCATGTCCACAAACTTCTGGTACTCTTTTATAAAGCGCACCTTCTCCATACCTGTGCTGCCGTTACGGTGCTTGGCTATGTGTATGTGTGTTTCGCCTTCTATGGTTTCGCCCATGGCATCGTTGGTGATACCGTGGTACTCCGGCCTGTAAAGAAACATAACCAGGTCGGCATCCTGTTCTATCGCTCCCGATTCGCGCAGGTCACTCAACTGCGGCACCTTCGATTCTTTTCTGTTCTCCACACTACGGTTCAACTGAGAGAGCGCTATAATAGGCACTTCCAGCTCCTTAGCCAGCGCCTTCAGGTCGCGCGATATTTTACTGATCTCCTGTTCGCGGTTGCCGCCCTTCTCCACACTGGCCTGCATCAGCTGCAGATAGTCAATGAGTATCATTTCAATGCCATGCTTCTGCTTCAGCCTTCTTGCCTTGGCGCGTAGCTCAAAAATGTTCAGTGCTGCCTGGTCGTCAATATATATTTTAGCCTGTGCCAGCTTGCCCATCCGTTGCGACATCTGGATGAACTCATGTTCCGCCATCTTACCGCGGGTAATGGATTCCATGCCTACTTCAGTCACTGCGGCCAGCATCCTTTTTACAATCTGGCCTGCCCCCATTTCCAGCGAGAACACCGCTACCGGAAACTGCTTGCCTGCGTTCATTGCCGCATTCATGGCCAGGTTCAGCGCAAACGCCGTTTTACCCACAGAAGGGCGTGCCGCAAGAATGATCAGGTCAGTTTTCTGCCAGCCCGCTGTAAGGCTGTCCAGGCTCGCAAAGCCCGATGGGACACCTGTTATATCGTCTGTTTTCTTCCTATTCTCGTCTATTTCATTCATCGTCCGTACCAGCACATCCTGCAGGCTTTTGAAGTTCTTGCGCAGGTGCTTGTCAGTGATCTCGTACAGGCCCGATTCCGCCTTGTCCAGCAGGTCAAACACATCTGTGCTGTCCTCGTAGGCATCGCCTATCACGGCCCCGCTGATGCGTATCAGTTCGCGCTGAATGAATTTTTCCATCACGATGCGCGCATGTGCTTCTACGTGCGCGCTGGTGAGTACGCTCATCGTAAGGCGGGTAAGGTAGTACGCACCGCCTATCAGTTCCAGTTCATTGCTCTTTCTGAGTTCTTCTGTTATTGTCAGCAGGTCCACCGGCGTGCCTTTGTCAAACAGCCGCCGCATAGCTGCATATATTTTCTGGTGGGCATCTGAATAAAAGCACTCCTCGCTCTGAATGATCTCCAATACCTGGGCAAAAGTGTCTTTTTCCAGCATACAGGCACCTAATACAGCTTCTTCAAGTTCGGGTGCCTGCGGGGGTACTTTGCCGTACACCAGTGTTGTGAGGTCTGGTTTGCGGCTTCTGGTACTTCCGAAATCTTTTTTAATGTTTACGGCCATTCTGAAAATCTTTTTATATAATGAGTTGTTATATTAACTATGTCCTTACGGGCCTGGTTTTCATTCATTTTTGGCGGCTTATGGTTGTTTTTCCATGTTTCCTTAACGTTAAGCCTGCTTTAAGTGAAGGTTAAAACCCGTGGGGGGAAGCGAATGTAAACGCGATTTTCAATACCGCAAAGAGAAAACTGTTGTAAAATTTTAAGCACCTCACACACACCTTTTACACCATTTACCCACACAAAGTTCTGAAAAGTGAGCTGATTCCCCCAAAGTATTTGGCTTACCAACAACAATTAACAGGGAATACACATATTGATGTGCATAAATCCTTTTGTTAATGGTTTTTTTTCGAACCTGCTTTTTCCTATTATCATGGGTTATCTTTGCTTAAATTTAGAGTTGAATGATCATTTCATACCAATGGCTGCTGGAATACCTGCCGGAACCCTTGCCAGTAAACGAATTAGGAGAAATCCTTACTTCTATCGGCCTGGAGGTAGAGGCTGTTGAGCCTGCCGAGCGGATACCGGGAGGCCTTGCCGGGCTGGTGATTGGCGAGGTGCTTACCTGCGCCAGGCACCCAAATGCCGATAAGCTGAGTATCACCACAGTTAATTTAGGAGGTGCGGAACCCGTGCAGATAGTATGTGGTGCACCCAATGTTGCGGCAGGCCAGAAGGTGGTTGTTGCCCCCGTAGGCACAACAGTTCACCCTACTGAAGGGGCTCCCTTTCTGATAAAAAAAGCCAAAATAAGAGGTGAGGAAAGTGCGGGTATGATCTGTGCTGAAGATGAAATAGGGCTGGGCAAAAGCCATGCAGGTATTATGATATTGCCTGCTGATGCCGTTGTAGGTACCACAGCAAGGGCGTACTTTAATATCCCTGAAACCGATTACGCTATCCATATTGGCCTTACCCCTAACCGATCTGATGCCAACAGCCATTTGGGTGTGGCGCGTGATGTTTGCGCGTACCTGGCGCACCACAAGGGTGGCAGGTATTCGGTGAAAGCGCCCGTTGTCAATGTTGATTCTAATAGTTCGGGCGAGGGATACATTTGGCCCGCAATAAAAAT
>OMJB01000129.1 GCA_900299255.1 Sphingobacteriales bacterium | reverse complement strand
TATGAAGTTGTCGCAATTTAAGTTTGAATTACCACTAAATCTCATAGCGCAACATCCTGCCAAAAAACGTGAAGATAGCCGTCTAATGGTTATCCACCGGAAAACCGGCAAAATTGAACATAAAGTGTTTAAAGATGTCCTTGGTTACTTCCATGACAAGGATGTAATGATTGTAAACAACACCAAGGTGTTTCCTGCCCGCCTGTATGGCCGCAAGGAAAAAACCGGTGCGAAGATCGAGGTGTTTCTGCTTCGTGAACTGAACAAACCCAATCATTTGTGGGATGTGATTGTAGACCCTGCGAGGAAGATACGTGTAGGTAACAAGCTCTATTTTGGCGATAATGATGAACTGGTTGCAGAAGTAATAGATAATACTACATCTCGTGGCCGTACCATTCGTTTCTTATACGATGGCGATGAAGCAGGATTTAGGGGTATGCTTGACCTTTTGGGCGAGACACCACTGCCTAAGTATATCAAGCGCAAGCCTGAAGAAGAAGATAAAGAACGTTACCAGACAGTTTACGCAAAGTATGAAGGTGCTGTTGCGGCTCCAACCGCTGGTATGCACTTCAGCCGTGAGCTGATCAAGAGGCTCGAAATCATTGGTGTGAAATTTGCTGAGGCTACTCTACATACAGGGCTGGGTACATTCCGCCCGATTGAAGTAGAAGACCTGTCGAAACATAAGATGGATGCTGAGTACTTCAAGGTTGATGAATATGCGGCTAACATTGTAAACAGGGCCAAAATTGAGAAGCGCCACATCTGCTCTATTGGTACTACTACTATGCGTGCGCTGGAAAGTTCGGTAACTGCTCAGGGATTATTGAAGCCTGAAGAAGGATGGACAAACATTTTTATCCATCCGCCTTATAATTTTTCGATAGCAGATTCACTGATCACCAATTTCCATTTGCCCAAGACTAGCCTGATGATCATGGCATGTGCATTTGCCGGCTACGATCTTATGATGACAGCATACGAAACAGCTATCAAAGAAAAATACCGCTTCTTCAGCTATGGAGATGCGATGCTGATAATTGATTAAAAATCGCTTTTAATTTTTACAGAGCGCACGGTAATTCGTGCGCTTTTTTTATTCTAAAATGCGAAGACAGTTTGCGGAAATTTGACTCTCAGTTGCATATTATGGGTTAGGATTCGAAACCGTGGCAGGCTGATCAACCACCAACCATTTTTCAGTACATTACCCAAAAAAAATACGGGGAAAAGAGTCAACTGTATCAACTGCCGGTTGTACTGCTTTTAGAAAATAGTATCATCTAAATTTCTACAATAGAATGCAGGTACGGTATTGTACAACTCTGTAGGTATTGTCAAAAAGTGAAATTATAGTTTCAGTGAAATGCCCGTATTTACTACGCCTTTATAACCTATGCCCAGTTCAGCAAACCAGGACAGTTTGCTACCTGACGAAATTCCCAGGGGAGACAGGTAGCCATTTCCTTGTATCTTGCCATTGTATCCCTGTGAGTGATCGCCAGAGGCGCCAGCGTACCCCGGCAGGCCGCTTGTTAGGACGTACTGATTGTAGTACCCATATTCATTTCTGTAGGTTATCCCCAGTGCAAATGACCCGTAGAGCCGGTAACGCTTTTTAACAATGTAATAAATGTTAAGGCCAGGCGATATTGTATATGCCTTTCTGGTAAATGTACCAATAATCATATTTTGGTAACCTGATTGGCCTGCATAATAATTGGCCTGCCAGTCACCACTTTCACTTTCGTATGCAAATGAAAAATTGACGGAAATATTTTTTGTCCAAAACCACTTGACTGAAAGGCAGTAAGTACCTGAATATTGATGGTTGATGTAATTTTGTTTTCTGCTTCCATAAACTCCCGGGGAGTAACCATCAAAAAGATAATCTGTTGAAAATATACCGGCACCTGCCTCTATTTCAAACTCCGAATTTTTACGAACGGCCTGGCTAAAACTATTGAACGGTGTTAAAATAATAAGGAGTGCTAAGTAAATTCTGTTCATAAGATTATTGGGTGTTTTTTGCTGTTTAAGTGTGGTAATTTTAATTAATGTTGCGGAGTTATGCATTATTTCTATATCAATAACCTTGCCAAAATTGCAACTATGTTAAAATCGGTCACTATTAAGTGAACAACAGGTGTAAATTTCTTTTCTGAAATTGCGCCATACCACGTATTTTTGGCAAAATCAATATGCAACAGTACATCAAAAACATCATACAGGCTTCTATTGATGTTAAGCAGCAGATTCTTGCTGATGCAGAATTAATCGGGAAAATAGAACAGGTAACGGCCATCATCAGCAAGGCATTTGCAGATGGCAATAAGGTGCTGTTTTGTGGCAACGGCGGCAGTGCTGCTGATGCCCAGCACCTGGCTGCAGAGTTCAGCGGCAGGTTTTACACTGACCGTGACCCGCTGCCATCCGAAGCCCTGCACTGCAACTCATCATACATGACAGCAGTAGCCAATGACTATGGATACGACGTGGTATACAGCAGGATTATTAAAGGCATGGGCAAGCCGGGGGATGTTCTGGTAGGGCTGAGCACATCAGGTAATTCTGTTAATATTATCAATGCCATGGAGCAGGCGAAAAAAATTGGTATGATTAATGTAGGACTAACAGGAGAGGCCGGTGGTAAAATGAAAGCCATTTGCGATCACCTGATTAATGTGCCCAGCAAAGACACACCAAGAATACAGGAGTCGCATATTATGATAGGGCACATTATCTGCCAGCTGGTTGAAGAGCAATTATTTAACAAATAACTTATTATGAGTATCCTGAACAGTAAACCCATTTTTGATAGTTCCTGGGCCTTATTTCTTGATCGTGACGGTGTGATAAATGTTGAGTCGGTAGGTTCCTATATTACATCCTGGGATGAATTTGTATTTCATGATGGTGTTACAGACGCCATGCGGTCGCTAAGCCGTGTTTTTGGCAATATTGTTGTGGTTTCAAATCAGCGTGGGGTAGGCCGCGGGATAATGACAATGGAGGCACTGCGTGAGATTAGCAAGAATATGAGGGCAGTGATAGCAGAGCACGGAGGCAGGATTGACAAAGTATATGCAGCAACTGCTACAAATGACGATGACCATAACCGTAAGCCCAATACTGGAATGGGTCTGCAGGCACAAGAGGATTTTCCGCAGATTGACTTTAAAAAAAGTGTGATGGTGGGGAACAGTATGAGTGATATGGAATTTGGCAAAAGGCTCTCTATGCACACGATATTCCTCACAACCAAGCATGAGCCTGTAACGCTGCCACACGACCTAATTGATGAACAATACGATTCGCTGTATGCATGGGCAACCAGGCTGATACCAGCAGAACTTGTTGGATAAAATTTTTATTTTCAGCTGAGCTGATTGAGATACACAATAGAAAAAGTCCCGTTACCGGGACTTTTTCTAACTATGGTATTCTGACTTTGATTTTTATCTTTTAACGACACTCTGCCTGCAAACAGTATTGCCGTTCTGATCAAATACGTTAACGAAGTACATGCCTTGTGGAAGGCTTCCGATGGATACATTGTTTGTATTTGTTTCGGCCCTTACGGTTTGCCCATACATGTTCACAATCTGAACTGCTGCCGGAGCAATTCCGTCAATGTTGATGACGTCTGTTGCCGGGTTAGGGTAAATAGTAATTTTGTTATTCAGCAAAACTGAAGGAGTACCCAAACGAGCGGGGCAATATACATAGACCGGGAAGGGTTGAGAAACTGTTCCGCAACTGTTGGTTACAGAATAGAAAATAGTATCAATGCCTGCTGTGATACCGGTAACATTACCTGAGCCATCAACGGATGCAAAAGTACCATATTTAGTACTCCATGTGCCACCGGTGGTAAACTCTATTAGGGTGAGTACGCTGCCCTGGCATACACTATCCTGGCTGCTATAAATTGGGTACACCACAGGCAGTGCGTTTACTGTAACGGTTTTGGTAGTGGAATCCGCGCCACAGGCGTTAGTTACGGTATATGTAATTGTTACTGAGCCGCCGGAAATGCCTCTTAAAACTGCACCACCTGGACCACCACCAGGGCCGCCACCTATTGCTGCAATTGCATTATTACTGCTGCGCCAGAAACCTCCGGTTGCACCGTCTGCAACATGGATCGTATCGTTTACACAAACAGTGCTGGCACCTGTGATGGGAGTAACAGTAGGGGGAATAGCAATATTGACTGGCCTGCGGCGAGTAGTGGTACCACAGCCATTAGACAATTTATAAAAAATGGTATCAGTACCCGGAGCGATAGGTGTAACCACGCCTGCTGATGTAATAGTGGCAAAGGCTGTATCTGAAACGCTCCAGGTGCCGCCACTTACGGTATCAACAAAAGTGGAAGGTACGCCTACGCAGATTGTTGCAGGGCCTGTGATTGGTGGAAGTGCAGGAGTGCCATTTACAGTAATAGGGAAAATAGCCGAACCTGTTCCACAGGAATTTGTTACAGTGTAAGTGATTGTATCCAGCCCAGCCGTGCTACCTGAAACAACTCCAACTGAACTGACAGTAGCAACAAAAGGGCGCCTGCTTGCCCAAACTCCGCCAGTTGATGCAACTGACAATGTAGTTGTAGTGCCAGTGCAAAGTGAACTGCTGCCGGTGATAGCTCCTGCTGCCGGTAATGTCTCAACAGTCATTACGATTGGGCCAGACAGAGCCAGGATTGTACCGCCCGGTGCGCTCAGTAATTCACACATAATCACATCACTAGTAGATAACGATGTGGTGGAAAAATGGTTGCTGTCTACACCAACGTGAACACTGTTTTTAAGCCACTGGTAATGCGGTGTACCTACACCCGAAGCTGTAGCAGAAAAGGTAACCATAGTGCCGGAGCAAATAGTTGTTGAAGTGCTGGGCGAAATTGAAATAGTCTGTGCTTTTACAGCCGCAAAAGCGCAAAGGGCAATTGAAAAAAGGGAAAAGCGTAGTAATCTGTACATAATGTGTCGTTTTTTTGCTTTAGACTTTTTTTTCTTCGGAAAGTTTAATTGGGTCAATAAAAGAAAGCTGAGAATCCTCAGCTTTTTAGTCGTGTTATCAAAAGTAGGCATTGGACCCGAAAGCACTCTGTTTCAACAAAGAAACACAGCCCAATAAGAAATTATGTAATCAATATTGATAAATTTTTACTCCATCGTGCCATTTCTGAACCGGATGATAATGATACCTGTGGCTGGATTTGTAGTTTGCCTGACTGCAACTGGTACAAAAAACGGCAAATATTAAAATAAGGACCCCACTTGTTTTATTGATTTTCATCTGGAAATTTGTTTTTGAACTTTCGAATGTAAAAAATTATCCGAAACAATTCCTCCAAATCAGGCTAACAGGTCAAAATATTTCTGTATTTTTACTATCCGGTCATCCAGTCCGTTCGTTCCACCGTTAATCACCTTAGTAATCTTTGTAATAGTGGCGGTATCTATTCCGGCATAAGCTGTAGCGTTCAGGTTTCTGCCACCCCAGAACCAGGCTGCTGAAATTAACGCATACTCGTTAGTAAGTGACATAGGGTCAGTGTTCGCCGGATCGAGGCCAGCCGTAATAACCGTCACCTCCCAATACAAGGATGGTTTTATTCATTTTTGTGAAAAAAATAAGTTGATAATTAAAGGTTGTTGTGAGAATTTGAGCACAAAATTATATAATTTGACTGGAAAATTGGAGTTATTACGATAAAATAATATAATTATTTATCTAGGTGTACATACGTCTATTTCCTTCTTTTTCCGGAAAGACTGATGAACCCGAAAGCAGCTATGAGGCTGATGACACCCATTACCCACCAGAGTGCAGTAAAACCGGTGTGCTCGGCTAATTGCGAACCAAAAAAAGGCCCCACAACCTGAGCTACCGACCATGCCACGGTATACAGTCCGGCATACTGGCCGCGGTTGTCTTTATTGGTTCTGCTGACCCAGTATGTGTTCATAAACGGCATAGAGAGCATTTCGCCAAAAGTGACAATAACAGTGGAGAGCATAGCAAGCGAAAGCTGCCCCGGCAGAAAATTGAAGACAATGTATGAGATTCCGATAAGAATTACGCCAATGCCGATGAACCGGATTGTATCGTTTTTTTGCCCCAGTTTATACACAATTGCCATTTCAAACAATGCTATCAGCAGGCCATTAACTGACATTACCAGACCCACATAAAACGGAGTAAGGTGCAATACCTGAGTGAAAAATACCGGCAGCGTAGAGAAGATCTGGAAGAACATGATTCCAAACAAAACGGTCATGGCTATGAATAACAGGTACGGACCATCTTTATAGGCAGAATGCGTGGTGGTTTTTGCTCTGAAATCTTTGTTTGGCGGGGTTAAATTGTTTTTAGAGGGAGACAATACTGCTCTCAGCAGCAGTGCCGCACCTATGTTGGTACCACCATCTATCCAGAACAGCAGATGGTAGTTATGGGATGCGATAAAGCCGCCAATAGCGCCGCCAACAGCCCATCCAAGGTTAATGGAAAGCCGGTTAAGGGAGAATGACCTGGTAATGTTTTCCTCTTTACTGTAATGTGCTACAGCGGTAGCATTAGCCGGCCTGAACATATCATTGAGCAGAGCCAGCACAAAACTGCAGGCAAGTATGGCTGCGAAACTTTCTAACTGCCCCAGCACAATGAACAAAATACCTCCGCTGATCAAAGACAATAACTGAATGCTGTAAAAGCCCAGTTTGTCAGTCAGTTTTCCGCCCAGCATACCCCCGCAAATGGCTCCCAGACCAAAACATGCCATCACCATACCTGTACGTCCGATTGGATAGTTTTTAGTCTGAGTGAGGTATAGTGTCATAAACGGCACCACCATAGTGCCGCTTCTGTTGATCACCATCACCAACGACAGCCACCAGGTAGCAGGCGAAAGACCGGTAAATGCATTTTTATATAAATTGGTGACCCGTTTCATGGATAATTTTCAAAGATAGCCGAATTGCCACTCATGGAAAACGCATTTTAAAAAGGCATTTCGATACATTTTGTAATATGATAAATCTGTCCTATCTTTCCAGTAATTTAGTGCAAGTCATTTTTTCAATGATTAAGGGTGCAGACCCGTTGACTGTAAAATGAACAGATATTTACTGATATTTCTCTTATTGTTTTGCGAATTCAGGCTTGACGCCCAATGCCTCACGAATTCACTGGTGATCAATACGGGGTACGATCCTATAACGCGTTTGGCCATACCAGGCGGCGTTAACGGCGGCACACCGGTGCCTGATCCGCATTGGATAGTTACGGCCGAATCACCGGGCATTGGCCTGGGACTAGGTCCGGGAGTAATAGAGGTAGTGCCGGGTGCGGCTGCCGATATAATAACAACATTGGGTGGTTGGACATCAACTCCTCCGGGTTCACCCGGTGGCTGGATTAGTTGCATCAATTCCAATACCTATACTACTGACGGAACCGGCCCTTCTGGTACACCATACAACATGAAGCTGACCAGACCGTTTAAGAACTGCACAGCGGATAATTTCATTTTCGATTTTTACATAGCCAACGACAATTACATTTCGGCGATAGATGTGGATGGTGTACTCACTACATTTAGTCAGCCACCTGTTGCGAATCCCGCTAATTTTACGACGTTCTCTCACTATACCCAGACATTTTTTCTGGCGGCAGGTACACATAATATCAATGTTATTGTGAACAATTACAATGATGTCACGGTTATTGCCAATCCTTCGGGTATGCTTATTTACGGCACTGTATCATCTACAACCGGCCTTAACTCACTGGTGTCTGAGAGCTATTCTACTTGTGCCACTTACTCCTGTGGATATACCTGCAATACACTCAGCCTGGCAGACTCATTGCACCCCTGTGCGGGAGACGTGGTGACGCTGTCTGCAACAGTTACCGGTCCTGATTCTATTCTGGATTATTTATGGTCACCAATAGTTGGACTATCTAGCTCAACCATTCTGGCCCCGACGCTTACTGTTGGTACAGTTTCTTCCTATTATGGCATTACTGTTCGCTCACTGGCTCCCAACAATCTTGTGGCCAACGGTGATTTCAGTTTAGGCAATACCGGATTTACAAGTTCTTATTCTTACGTTTCCGGACCTAGCTCGCTGCTTCCGGCGAGTGTATATGCCGTTGTTACAGATCCGTTTTTAGATCATCCGGGCGCAGTGTCGTTTCCCGATCATACTACAGGAACCGGAAACATGATGGCGATCAACGGGGCCTCAGCGCCTATCAGTGTATGGTGCGAGAATATTCCGGTGACACCCAATACCGATTACTATTTCTCGGCCTGGGTTGCCAACTGGTCAACTGCTGATGTGGGGCCAGCGGCACCTATACTGCAGTTTCAGATCAACGGAATACTGATAGGAACGCCGGATACAGTAAGAGCTGCACCAGGTGTATGGACGCGGTTTTTTACCGTTTGGAACAGCGGTACCAATACAACTGCCAACATCTGTATTTATGACGAAGTGACTGTTGCGGGCGGCAATGATTTCTCACTGGATGATATTTCTTTCCAACCGGTGTGTGCTGCAAAAGACAGTATTTATATAGACGTGGCTATTCCGGATACAACCAATGCCAGCCACGACACTATTGTGTGTATCACAGCAGCGCCGCTGACACTGATCGCTCCCGCTGGTTATTTATCATACAGCTGGAATACAGGCGCAACTACCAGTTTTGTTTCAGCTCCGTTGAGCGGCACCTATTGGGTTTACTGCAATAACAGGTGCGCTACTTTAATCGATACATTCCATCTCAATTACAGGCCTCAACCTGTAGTTAATCTGGGTAACGACACCGCATTCTGTGTTGGAAACACGTTAACGATAACCTCACCGCAGCCGGCAGGGTACACTTATTTGTGGAGTACCGGAGACACCACAAGCACAATAACCATATCATCCACAGGCACCTATTGGCTGCAGGTAACCAACGGCTATTGCACGGTTGCAGATACGATACACGTAACGATTTCTCCTTTCCCTATAGTAGACCTTGGTCCTGATTTGTATAATTGTAGCGGAACACCATTTACTCTAGGTTCGTCTATTACCTACACTGCACCCACATATTTGTGGAGCGATGGAACAGGTACGCCAACAATTACAGCATCTACCTCAGGCACATACTGGCTTCAGGTAACTGTAGGTGGTTGCCCCGGAGCTGATACAATCAATGTAGTTGTTATATACGATACCTTCACTTTAGGGAATGTAGATACAGCTATATGCCGCGGCAAATATGTAGATACCAGGCTTACTGCTTATCCTACAGCTACCTTTCAGTGGCTGCCAACGGCAGGTATTGCTACACCAACGGGCAGGGTGCCCAGAATTGTGGCAGACACATCATCCATGTATTATGTAACCATTAGCCTGCCCGGTTGCCCCGATATCACGGACTCTTTCTACATTGATGTGCAGCCGGTGCCGCAGGTAAGTATTACGGGTACAAAATACGTCTGCAAATTTGATACTATTCATCTGCATGCGG
>OMJB01000128.1 GCA_900299255.1 Sphingobacteriales bacterium | reverse complement strand
TACCTTTCAAAAAACAAGGCAGCATCCGAACAACTGGCCAAGATGGGAGAAGCGGCAATAGCATCTCACGGTTCGACGGGGGCTGTTTTTATTCCTCCCCCAGCAGGCTCATCAACTGCTGTATTTCATCAGCTTTTTGTTCTTCGCGGCGGTAACGGTAGCAGAGGCTCAGATCTTCGAGCATTTTGTATATAATGCGGCGGGCGGGTACCGGAGCAAAATACTGTTCGCTGTCGCCGGCATTTATTTTTTTTAGGTATGCTTCTACATCGCTCTGCATATATACCATGCCGTTCAGCGGGTCTACAAAGAACTGTATCTGCCTTACCTCACTGTCGGGAGACAGGAAACTGAACAGCGTATCCATGTACGCGAATATAAACTGGCGGGGTACGTCTACTGCGAATATGGGAATGTCGAGTATGTCGCAGAGCGCCAAGAAAATAATACCTATGGTGTATGGATTGCCCTGCTTGCTTTCCAGTACCTGATTAATGAAAAAGTATTTAGGGTCGCGATCGGTAAGCTCATGCCCCTGCAGCTTGTAGTAGTTGTATAGTATGCTGCTGAACACATTCACCTGCTCCAGCGGAGAAAGGTAGCTGTTCAGCTCCAGCCAAACATTGCGGCGTATCTGGTCAAACTGTGCAAGAATGGCTGGCACATTCAGATCGGGAAATTGATAGCGGGCTACCAGTATGGCACCCCGCAGCAGGTCTGGGTGTTTTGTATTGCTCCAGTCCAGAAAGTCACGCTGCAGATCCTGAAAATGAACACGGTGTATCAGTGATTCGATGCGCTCCTGCACATCCTCATCCTCGGTCACTTCCCACAGCTGCTCCAGGTTAGGTATAATCTCTTTTCCATAGTGCAGCAGCTTTGATGCAACTGTGTCATATACCTCACTGTCGGGATCATCTATCAGCCTCAGTAAGGCTGTTATTTCTTTGTTTGAATTCAACTGTTATACGCAGGTTCCGGAATTTAAAAAACAGATACAATTCTGCTCCCGGAATCAGTTGAAAGTTACGGCAATTTTGCAAGGCACCATTATGCACAGGCTGAAAACATGTTCACACCATGTGCATAACGGAGCATACGCTAACTTACCTTTTTGGCTCTTGCAGCCTTTTTAGGCGGATTGGCTTTTACGTCTTCTATAATTGCCTTAACCTCTTCTATGGTCAGAGATGCAGCAGTTTCCTGTTTTTCTTTAGGAATCTTATAGTTTCTCAGCCCCTGCTTAATATACGGGCCATATGGTCCTTTCAGAATTCTTATTTTTTCCTTGGCAAACACCTTCAGTTCACTCTCTGCCTTAGCTTTTCTTTTCTCTACAATAAGCGGGGCTACCTCTTCCATAGCAACAGTGTAGGGATCCATCTCCTTCTTCAACGAATAGAACTGCCCTGCATGCTGCGCATACGGGCCAAACCTACCTATGTTAACAGTAACGTCTTCATTTTCAAATTCCCCCAGATTGCGAGGAAGCCTGAACAACTCCATTGCTTCTTCGAAAGTTATTGTTTCAATGCTCTGATTAGCACGCAGCTTAGCAAAACGTGGTTTGTCTTCACCATCTGCAACTACGCCAATCTGTACCATGGGGCCGAACCTGCCCAGCCTTGCAACGACCGGCTTGCCTGTTTCGGGGTCAGTACCCAGTTCACGCTCTCCCTTTGCCCTGCCGGCATTTTCTATAGTGTGCTCTACTATTTCATGAAACGGCACATAAAAATCATCCAGCATTTTGTTCCACTGCTGGCTGCCCTCTGCAATATGATCAAACTCCGCTTCAATATTGGCTGTAAAATCGTAGTCCATCACTTTGCCAAAGTGCTCCCGCAGGAAATCAGTAACAACCATCCCCAAGTCTGTGGGGAATAGCTTATACTTTTCTGCACCGTAATTCTCGGTCTGCGATTCACGCGATATTTTATCGTTTTGCAATACCAATATCCTGAAATCTCTTTTTACTCCCTCTTTATCCCTCTTTTCCACATAGCCCCTGTTCTGCACAGTGCTGATAGTGGGAGCATAGGTAGAAGGGCGGCCGATACCCAGCTCCTCCAGTTTCTTTACCAGAGAGGCTTCCGTGTATCTGGGTGCCGGCCTGGTAAATCTTTCGGTGGCAGTCATTTTCTGCAAATCAAGTACCTGCCCTGCTGTCAGCGGAGGCAGTATACCTTCGTTCTCGTCTTCCCCATCTTCCTCATCATGCCCCTCGCTGTATACCTTAAGGAAGCCATCAAACCTCAGCACTTCACCAGTTGCGGTGAGCGGATCCTGCTGGCTCGAGACGGCAATCTTTGCAATGGTACGCTCTGTCTGGGCATCCGCCATCTGGCAGGCCATTGTGCGCTTCCAGATCAGGTCATACAGCCTGTTAGTATCTGCATCACCAACATTCGATACGTTAATATCAGTAGGCCTGATAGCTTCGTGCGCCTCCTGGGCTGATTCGTTTTTATTTTTAAAAACCCTATGCTGATAATACTTGTCCCCATACTGGCCTGTGATGGCAGCGCGCGTAGCATCAATCGCTGTTTCAGACAGATTCACCGAATCAGTACGCATATAGGTGATATGGCCATTTTCGTACAGTTTCTGCGCCAGAAGCATTGTTTTAGATACCGAATACCCCAACTTACGGCTGGCTTCCTGTTGCAGTGTAGATGTAGTAAAGGGAGCAGATGGTGTTTTTTTGCCTGGTTTAACCTGCACCTCTTTTACAGTATAGGTGGCACCTTTGCATTTCTCCAGGTATGCCTCGGCTCCGGCTCCGTCGGCAATCTTGTCAGGCCCGTCTGCTTTAAAATTTACCCTCTTTTTATTTAGGTCTTCGGCGGCAAATACCGCTTCTATTTTAAAGCTGCTGGTAACCTGAAATTTCGTTATTTCCCTTTCCCGCTCTACTGTAAGCCGCACGGTAACTGACTGCACCCTGCCTGCAGACAGGTTGTTGCGCATACTCATTTTACGCCAAAGCACAGGGGAGAGTTCAAATCCCACTATACGGTCCAGTATCCTTCTGGCCTGCTGGGCATTTACCAGGTCCATATTTACTGTACGGGGATGCTCTACCGCTTTTTTTATGGCCGGCTTTGTAATTTCATGAAATACTATTCGCTTTGTTGACACAGGATCTAAGCCCAGTACCTCGCATAAATGCCATGAAATGGCCTCACCTTCACGGTCCTCATCCGTTGCCAGCCAAACGTCTTTCGATTTTTTGGCAAGTGACTTGAGTTCTTTAACAACTTTTTGTTTGTCGTCTGATATTTTATAAGTGGGCTTGTAACCGTTTTTCAGGTCTATTCCCATATTTCCTTTTTCAAGGTCACGTATATGGCCATAACAGGATTTTACTTCAAAATCTTCACCCAATATCTTTTCAATGGTCTTCGCTTTTGCAGGCGACTCCACTATCAATAAGTTCTTTGCCATCCCTTAATATCTCAATTTATTGGCAACTAATTCTGTGCCAAGAGGGTGCAATAATAGAATTTTGTTTCGAAATAGAAAAAATGTTGCAGGGAGGGCGTGGCATAAATTCATAAAACCAACCGATATAAACCAAGTGATAGGTTAATGGTTTGTTCCACGGGTAGTATAATAATTGTAGTCCTGTAGCAACTGATTCAAAAAAACGGCTGGCTCCATATCTGAATCAATTTCCAGAACGGTTTTAATTTTTGCCACCACCTGTTTTGCGTACGCTTCAGCGTCTTTGCCCGGCTTTTTTACCTCTGTAAGGTTTTTGATTCCATTTATGTCCCGGTCGGTGAGGCGCATCACCTGGGGGAACATGGGTTTGTAGTCTTCGTTTTCAATCTGCAGATAAACTGTCTCGCTGATATCGGGCCGGTAACGCTTGTCAATGACCACGGTGCCAGCTGCAAAGTCGCCAAGCCTTTGTGATTTAGCAGAAATAACAACAGAAAGAAAATCCGGCAAATACAGAACCAGCAGAATAATCATCAGGCCGGGGTTTGTCAAAATGATGAACGGTACTATATACACAAATAAATTCCCGATGCACAATACCCACCTAAGCAAATACTGGCTAATTGTGGGCTCCCTGCCCTCAACATCTATTACAGCAATACCGGCCACTTTCTTACCTAGCGTCTGCCCGTTAAAAAACAGTTCAAACATTAGCTGGTACAATAATATGGGTATAATAATTACAAAAATGACCGCGGAAATACTGATTGCTTCGTTCTTTTCAAACACCGGGTACAGAAACCGCAGCATCATATAAAAATATACGCAGATAATAATGATGTCTATTCCCCAGGCCAGAAACCTCTTGCCAAAACCAGCAATCTTAAATTCCAGGTCTATATTAAAAGGCGTACCTATTGTAACAATGGACATAAAAACCTGAAAGTAAGCAAAACTTCTTTTATGCTGCAAAGGCGATGGATATTAATTCCACAATAGATAACAAACCGAGGGTATCTTCGTTCAGATTCCGTTAAAGCTTTTTAACTTTTCGTGCAATTCAACTTATCATCTAAATACATACCTTTGTCATTATACATATTTTATTAAGACAATTAAAAGTTAATTCCGCTCGTAATGAGAAACAGTCTTATCCTATTCATCGCTTTTATATCCCTGCTTGCCGGTTCAGGTTGCTCTGAGAAGTTTAATGTTGCTGCTCCGTATAAAGACATTACTGTTGTATACGCTTTTTTGGACAATAGCGATACAGCACATTACATACGAATTCAAAAGGCATTTCTGGACGAGAACAAAAGCGCACTGGATATGGCCCGGGAGTATGACTCCAGTTTTTACAAAAATCTGAACGTCACCATAAAGAGGTTTTTGTTTGACGGAAAACTATATGATACCATCCACCTCAATCTGGTAAACCTGGACAACGAAGGCTACCCGAAACAAACAGGAACTTTTTTCAATACACCAAACTATGCCTACAAACTGCCTGGGGCTCTGAATGTTGGCCTGATATACAGGCTGGTGATAAAGAACCTGAACACGGGTAAAACAGATTCAGCAGAGGCGCCAATTATTGATGACCTGAACTTTGATTATTGCAACGTTGATGAATTGGATTCATCTATAAACAGGACTGGCACTATTGATTTCGCGTCAACAGCCAGCTACAAAACATATAATTTCACAATTAAAAGCAAAGCTGCTCCCGATTTCAGCTTCAATGACCCATTTTATCACGGTGACGCACTAAAGAACCCTGTTGCAGCTGCTCAGGTAATTTTCAGGTTCAACTGGGTTGATTCTGACCAGATTTCACATATCAGTACCTACCGTTATTTTGATTATGATGCAGGTTTGGTACAGTTGCCGCCGAGCGGAGAGTATGATTTCAGTATTAAGAATACAACATTGTATTCTGCTATGCTGACCGCTCTGGGCCCGGCACCAACTCCATATACTTCACGGTTGCTGGATCGCTGCCAGCTGTTTGTTTATTTTGCAACACAAGACTACCTTACCTATCAGCAAAGGAGCTTGATACAAGGCACTGGGCTCACCGGCAATGAAATCGAACCAAGCTTCACCAATATCAGGGGCAGCAACAATCCGCTCGGGCTTTTTACTTCAAAGGGGGTGCGTTCGGGCAGGCTAACAATAACCAACCAGACCATTGATTCGCTTATGATACACCCCATGTTTTCGCAATCGAACATAAAGGGTACTGTATATCATTAATTCAGATTCATTTACAATGTTAGCCCCTCGGATTCATACCCGGGGGCTTTTTTTGTAAATGTATTTTAGCAGAGCGTACAGCATGGCTGTAGCCATACGCATGTAATATATACGCATACAAACGTGGTTTAGCCAGATTTTCCGCAAAAAATGAGCACTTTGCCGAATTATGACAGTAATTCTGCCAATATTTCAGAAAAATAAAACTGGCATATTCATTGATTGCTATTAGCTATCGGTGAGGTTACATCAAACTATCATCGTAGAAAAACAAACTTGTAAATACGAAACATCTGTAATATGGCAAAGATTATTGGAATTGACCTGGGAACTACCAACTCGTGCGTTTCTGTAATGGAGGGCAATGAACCTGTGGTAATCGCAAATGATGAAGGGCGCCGGACGACACCATCGGTTGTAGCTTTTCTGAAAAACGGAGAACGTAAAGTGGGAGACCCTGCAAAACGCCAGGCGATAACCAACCCGCATAATACTATCCAGTCCATTAAGCGATTTATGGGACGCCAGTTTGATGAGGTGACTGATGAAATATCGCACTTCAACTACAAACTACTGAAAGGGGATAATAACACCCCAAGGGTGGATATTGAAGGACGCATGTATACGCCACAGGAAATATCTGCTATGATCCTTCAGAAAATGAAGAAGACTGCAGAAGATTTTCTGGGCTACGAGGTAAAAGAAGCGGTAATCACTGTACCGGCTTACTTTAACGATGCACAACGCCAGGCAACCAAAGAAGCAGGTGAAATCGCAGGCCTTAACGTTCGCCGTATCATTAACGAACCAACAGCCGCAGCACTTGCCTATGGTCTGGACAAGCAGCATAAAGACAGCAAGATTGCTGTGTTTGACCTGGGTGGTGGTACATTCGACGTATCAGTACTGGAGCTTGGTGACGGTGTGTTTGAAGTAAAATCAACCAATGGTGATACGCACCTGGGTGGTGACGACTTTGACAAAGTGATCATGGACTGGCTGGTAGACGAATTTAAGAAAGATGAGTCTATGGACCTGCGCAAGGATCCGATGGCATGGCAGCGTTTGAAAGAAGCTTCTGAAAAAGCTAAAATCGAATTGTCTTCATCACAGGAGACAGAAATTAACCTGCCTTACATCACAGCAATTGATGGTGCGCCGAAACACCTGGTGCGCAAAATCAGCCGCGCGAAATTTGAACAGCTGTGTGACAGCCTTATTGAGCGGACTCTTGAACCCTGCCGCAAGGCGCTGAAAGATGCAGGTATCACTGCCAGCGAAATCGACGAAGTTATTCTGGTAGGTGGTTCTACCCGTATACCTAAAGTGCAGGAAGTTGTTGAGAAATTTTTTGGAAAGAAACCACACAAAGGTGTAAACCCTGATGAAGTGGTAGCAATTGGTGCGGCAATTCAGGGTGGTGTACTTACCGGTGATGTGAAGGACGTGCTGCTGCTGGACGTGACCCCGCTCTCTCTTGGTATCGAAACAATGGGAGGTGTGATGACACGCCTGATTGAATCAAATACTACAATTCCTACTAAGAAAAGCGAAACTTTCTCAACTGCCAGCGATAATCAGCCGAGCGTAGAGATCAATGTGCTGCAGGGTGAGCGCCCGATGGCAAAAGACAACAAAAATCTGGGCCGCTTCATACTCGATGGTATTCCACCGGCACCGCGCGGTGTACCGCAGATTGAAGTTATCTTTGACATTGATGCCAACGGTATGTTGCATGTAACCGCGAAAGACAAAGGCACCGGCAAGCAGCAGAACATACGCATAGAAGCTGGCAGCGGATTGAACAAGGAAGAAGTAGAACGCATGAAGAATGAGGCGAAGGCCAATGAAGAAAGCGACAAGAAAGTGCGTGAGCGTGTAGAAAAATTAAATAAAGCTGATGGCCTTCTGTTCAACACTGAAAAACAGCTTAAAGAATATGGTGACAAGATACCAGCTGATAAAAAAGCTACTATTGAAGCTGCAATGGAGAAATTGAAAACTGCGCACAAAGCGGAAGACCTGGACGGAATTGATAAAGCTGAAGAAGAACTCAATGCAGCTTGGATGGCAGCCAGTGAAGAAATGTATAAGGCAGGTGCAGGAGGGTCAAATGACAATGCAGCTGGCCAGCAGCAGAATGCAGGCGCTAACGAGCATGTAGCTGATGCTGAATATGAAGAAGTAAAGTAAATTTAGTGTAATAATTAACAGTAAAGCGGCTGGAAAATTCCAGCCGCTTTTGTTTGCGCAACCTTGTAAATTTAATATTTCAGGTTAAATTTATAAGGTTGAGATTAGGTGCAATATCCGAATCGATCGCACGGAATAGGCTGCAACCTTAAGAATTGTGATAGTGAAACAGGAATATTGAAACCCTTAGTATCACCCTTTTATCCTCACAAAGGTTATAAAATCTGTTCCCGGTATTTCATTTAAACCAGCCTGCCTGAGCATTGTTATCAGTTGGCCTCTGTGATAGGTGCTGTGATTAAATACATGCAACATAATTTCAGAGACAGGCGTTTTGTGAGGGTGTTTCTTCAAATCGTGGTACTGCACTACATGCCCGAATGACCTGTCGTCAAACTGTTTTTTAGCAAATTGAACCAACTCTCCGGAAACTCTTTGCCAATCTATGCAGGCTGCTTCAAACGTACCATCAAAATCACCTGCTACCCACAAAGGATGCTCTACAAGCTGAAGCCTTTGCAACCATACATACTCGGCACTCCACACATGATATACCGTCTTTCTGATGGTATTGAAACTGCTATTAATCTCCCGGTCTACATCAGCTTCTTCCAGCTTAAATACCGAATCAATTATTTGCTTATTAGCCCATACATTATATCTGGCATATTGCAGCAGTAATTCCTTCATCAATCTTATCTTTGCAGCTAAATTAATATATTTAATGAGCGATTACAATGCTTCCTGGGGATTCGACACTTTTTGCATACGCGGTGGCCATACAGCCGAAAGCAACAGGGCACATCTTACCCCCTTGTACGCATCCAGCACATACACTTTTGATAGTGCAGAACAATCAATAAATGTATTTAAGGGCGACGAAAAGGGATATATCTATGGCCGCTGGGGCAACCCAACCATCAACGAAGCAGAAGAAAAAATTGCTCTTTTGGAGGCATTTTCGCTGACTGATGCTTCAGGCAATCCACTGCAGTTAAAGGCAATACTGCACTCCTCGGGTATGGCCGCACTCTGCACCATGATCATGGGCAATATGAAAGCTGGGCAAAAACTGCTGACTCACTTTTCGTTGTACGGTGGCACACACGAACTGGTGGAAAAGATATTGCCCAACTTTGGCATAGAACCTGTCATCATAGATTTTCACGACCTGGATAAAGTGGAAGCAGCTGTCAAAGCAGATAAAAGCATTACACTGCTGCATCTGGAAACACCTGCCAACCCTACCCTGCAATGCATAGACCTGGAAGCGCTGGCATCACTTGGAAAAAAATACAACCTTACTGTATGTGTTGATAATACTTTTGCAACACCTTATCTGCAGCAGCCGTTTAAATACGAGGTCGACTTTGTAATGCACTCCACAACCAAGTTCCTGAACGGGCACGGCACTGCCATCGGAGGCATACTAGTTGGCCGCGATATTGAAAAAATGAACACCAGTATCACTAAAACCCACAGGCTGTTTGGTGGCAACAGCAATGCATTTGATGCTTTTCTGCTCACAAACGGCCTGCGAACATTTGGCTTGCGCATGGAACGCCACTGCAGCAATGCCTCGCAGGTTGCCGGATACCTCAACAACCATACAGGAGTAGCGCATGTTAATTACCTGGGCCTGGACAATCACCCTGATCATGCACTGGCACAGCGGCAGATGAAACATCCGGGAGCCATGTTGAGTTTTGAACTTAAAGGAGGGTTTGATGCCGCAATCAGGTTTATGAACAACCTGAAAATGTGTACAAATGCTGTATCACTTGGCACCTGCGATACGCTATTGTCTCACCCCGCATCAACCACCCATATGGGCGTAAGCAGGGAACAGCGGCTGAAATTCGGGATAACCGACGGGCTGATACGCATGAGCGTGGGCTTCGAAAACATCAACGATATTCTGAACGATCTGGAACAAGCCATATAATTGTATGAGAACATTAGCCACAATAATACTCATCTGCACTGCTGCCATCGCAGGCGCACAAGAGTGCAACTGCCCTGCCGGTGTTAACAACGATAATGATGACGCGCCGTACCGTACGTTCCGGTTCAGCAACGGCAGGGAACTGGGTATCTGCGGATATTACAAAAGAGAAGTAAATGATACGCTTTATTCGAAGTTCGCGCTGTATGAATGCGGCGCAGAAAAACCATTTAAGGAATGGAGCGTTGACAAAAGCAGTACGCTACAGCAAGTTAAGGACACACTGGTAGTACGGGATATGTACAGCCTCCCAATCGGACAGAGTTTTAGTAATTTGTGGAGGCCCTTCTTCATTCATAAATTCTTTTACAAAAACGGCACGCTCACTGAAACAACTTCATTTCAGAAAGGGCTGAGCAAATACACTAAAGCCCAGGCCGATCAGGTTTTTAAAGAATATGAAGCACTCACAAAAAGCAGCGGGCATACAATTATCAGGGTGGCCTCTATGCTGTTCTGGGCCAGTTACTGCGGCAGCAAAGAAGCAGAAGAATTATTCAAAACCATACCCGATAAATTCGGGCCTTTTGATGAAGTGCAGGCGGCGGAATGGGAAGGGCTGTATGATACCTACAAACTCTGGAAACAAAACGGTAAATGATTGAGTTGTAACTTTTAAATTCAGAATTTTGAGTTCAAAAATAGATATACACACCCACATAATGCCGGAGCATATACCCAACTGGTTTCAGAAGTTCGGGTACGGCGAATTCATCAGGCTCGAGCATCATAAGCCCTGCTGCGCCCGAATGATCAAGGGGGACAAGGTATTCCGCGAAATAGAACAGAACTGCTGGGACACGAAAGCAAGGCTGAAAGAAATGGATATGGCCGAAGTGGGTAAACAGGTGCTGTCTACGATACCGGTGCTGTTCAATTATTTTGCCAAACCGGAACACGCATTAGAGACCTCACGTTTTTTTAACGACCATATTGCCCAATGCGTAGACCACCAGCCTGATAGGTTTATAGGAATCGGCACTGTACCTCTGCAACACATTGATACTGCCATCAAAGAAATGGAGCGATGCATGACAGAGCTCAAAATGCCCGGCATTGAAATTGGCTCCAACATTAACAACCTGAACCTGAGCGACCCATTATTTCATCCGTTCTGGCAGGCCGCCGAAGAACTGGGCTGCAGCATTTTTGTGCACCCGTGGGAGATGATGGGCGAAAAGGATATGCAGAAATACTGGCTGCCCTGGCTGGTAGGTATGCCTGCCGAAACCAGCAGGGCTATATGCTCTATGATCTTTGGCGGAGTTTTTGAGAAATATCCTAAGCTCCGTGTTGCGTTTGCACATGGTGGCGGCAGTTTCCCGCTTACCATAGGCCGCATAGAGCATGGCTTTAATGTGCGCCCCGACCTCTGTGCTATAGACAATGGTGTAAATCCCCGGGACTATATTGGCAGGTTCTGGATAGACGCACTGGTGCATGACCCCCAAGCACTCGATTTCATAACAGAAATCATGGGCGAAGATCATATCTGTATGGGCAGTGATTACCCTTTCCCGCTCGGCGAGCACCATCCAGGCAAGCTTATAGAAAGCATGAACTATTCACCCGAACTTAAGGAGAAATTACTCTATTCGAATGCCTTGCAATGGCTGGGTATGTGAGGAACCAGCATTGAATTGAAAAATAAACATTCAGACTAACATTGGTTTATGGCCGACAAAACAAATAAAACATCCCTGCTACTGGCAGAAGACGAGGAAAGCCTTAGGGAAGCACTGAAGCTCAATCTGGAGTTGGAAGGCTATGAGGTAACTACAGCTGACAATGGCCCCGCTGTGATCAAAATGGTGAAGAATGAATATTTCGACCTCATCATTCTGGACATTATGCTTCCCGAAATGGATGGAATCTCGGTTTGTGAAACCATCAGAATGCAGCACAATGATGTACCTATTCTGTTCCTGTCGGCACGCAACAGTGGCGCAGACCGTGTACTGGGACTGCGAAAGGGCGGCGACGACTACCTGACCAAACCTTTTAATCTGGAAGAACTGCTACTGCGCATAGAAAAGCTGGTAGTCAAAAGCAAAAAAATCAAAGAACCCAGTGCTGTAGCCGACATTTACGAATTTGAAAACTGCAGGATAGATTTTGCAGCACACGAGTGCATAGACAAAAACAAAAAAACACAGGAGTTGAGCAAAAAGGAAGCCGCCCTGTTAAAGCTATTGGTAGAGCATGAAGGTGAAGTGGTTTCGAGGGAGCAGATTTTGCAGATCGTGTGGGGATACAACGTTTACCCTACTACGCGTACCATTGATAACTTCATACTTAACTTCCGTAAGTTTTTCGAAAAGGACAGCCGTAACCCTAAGCATTTTCATTCTATACGGGGGATTGGATATAAGTTTACAAAGTAAACTTCCAACCCACCGTGGTGGGGCTTCCTTATGTTTGGTGCAATTCAATCTTCTTTTTTGAAAATAAACAGGCCTTTTAAACAAGCATACAATTTGTCACCATCCTCTGCGGATAGTTTGCCAAGTTTTCGTTTTACAAGCTTTGTTTCCAATACCGTCAGTTTATGTACTCTAACTATAGATGGCTTCAGTAGCCCAGCACTTGTCCAATCTTTAATAGGCATATCATATTCTGTTTCCCTATTCTGACTCGTTGCTCGCGCCAGGATAAAATCTCCATCATCAGTATCCTTTAATACGATTGCTGGGCGCATCTTTACCCCAATCAAATCTGTAAAAGGATATTCCAATAATACAACATCACCAAATTGATACATGGAACCCGTTATTGTAAATCATCGTAAACAGCATCTTCGTCTGAATAGCCGGAAAAGAATTGTTTGGTTGCGAGTTTTTTCCACGAATCGTCTTCGCTGGCATCGTCTATTAGTACAATTACCCTTACTTTCTGTTCTGATTTGAGTTGCCCTTGATATGACACGGGAATCTCAATAGAATCTGAAGAATGAAGTTTTGTCTGAAATTCAATGGCTTTCATATACCAATAAAGTTACCAAAAATATTTGATAATACCATTTTCTACGCACTTGCTTATCTCTAGACGCATCACCATTTCAACTCCGAATCATCAACCGGTGGCGCCATCTTGTTTTCGTGGCGGCTTTTTACCTTCTGCATTTGCCTGTCGAAGATAAGGCGGGCAATTTTACCAGGCACGTCGGCATCCTGCAAAACGGCATTCAGTTTCTTTTCTGATATGTCCAACCGGTACATTAGCTGGTAAAAAGTTTCGGCACCGCGCTCAAGAAACACTACAACCCGATCTGCGAGCAACTGTAGTATAGCTTCCTCAGAGAGCGAGTCGGGCATTTGTATACCCCACTCGCCCTGCAGTGCCAAAGCCGTTTCCTTTAGTGTATCATCCATGCCTCTGTTTTATACACCGCCCGGATAGTTGTTAGTATGTATGCTAAAACATTTTGATTCTGTCCATGACCAGCTGCTTCACATCAGCGAGTGCTATGCGCTCCTGTGTCATGCTATCGCGGTGGCGAATCGTAACTGTCTGATCTTCTTTAGTCTGATGATCTATGGTAATGCAGAAAGGAGTACCAATGGCATCCTGCCTACGGTAGCGCTTACCTATGCTGTCCTTCTCTTCATAAAAACATTTGAAGTAAGGCTTGCACTGATCAATCAGTTCTCTTGCTATCTCCGGCAGACCGTCTCTTTTGGTAAGCGGCAAAACAGCCAGTTTTACCGGTGCCAGCATTGGTGGCAGGCTCAGCACCACACGACTGTCCTGCTTTTCTTCTGTACTCAGGTCTTCTTCCTTATAAGCCTCACTGAGCACCATCATTACTGCACGGTCCAGGCCAATTGAGGTTTCAATAACATACGGAATATAATGCTGATTGATATCGGTATCGAAGTAAGTCAGTTTTTTTCCACTGTATTGCTGGTGCTGCTTCAGGTCGTAATCCGTGCGGCTGTGTACCCCTTCTACTTCCTTGAATCCCATCGGGAAATCGTATTCAATATCACAGGCAGCATCGGCATAGTGAGCCAGTTTCACATGGTCGTGAAACCTGTAGCTTTCAGGAGAGATGCCCAGGCTCAGGTGCCACTTCATCCTTACATCTTTCCAGTATTGGTACCATTCCTTCTGTGTGCCAGGCTTAACAAAAAACTGCATTTCCATCTGCTCAAACTCCCTCATGCGGAAGATAAAGCCGCGTGCTACTATTTCGTTTCTGAATGCCTTGCCTGTCTGTGCAATACCAAACGGTATTTTCATCCTGCCGGACTTCTGTACGTTCAGGAAGTTTACAAAGATGCCCTGCGCCGTTTCCGGCCTAAGGTATATTACATTAGCTTCATCAGCCACAGATCCAATCTCTGTCGAGAACATCAGGTTGAACTGCCTAACGTCTGTCCAGTTGCAGGTGCCACTAATGCCGCAGTTTATCTTATTGTCTTCAATTAGCTGCTTCAGTCCGGCAAAATCGTTGGCTGCTAGCAATTGTTCCATTCGTTGCAATATAGCATCACCTTTTTCTTTTTCCTGTGTTTCCACAAAACCTTCAATAAGGTGGTCTACCCTGTACCTCTTCTGGCTATCCTTGTTATCGATCATCGGGTCGCTGAAGTTATCCACGTGTCCGCTGGCCTTCCATACAGTAGGGTGCATAAAAATTGCAGCATCAATACCCACTATATTATCGTGCATCTGTGTCATGCTGCGCCACCAATAGTCGCGTATGTTTCTTTTCAGTTCTGCGCCCAACTGCCCGTAATCATAAACGGCACTCAGGCCATCATAAATTTCACTCGACTGGAAAACAAAACCATATTCTTTGCAGTGCCCAATTAAATTTTGCAGCTTATTCTCATTTGCCATAGGCGGCAAAAATAAGTAAAAGGCAAGTACAGAGAGAAAAATATAATAGATGACTGTAAAACAGGCCTACGGCTGGCTAAGCCTGCGTTATTTGATGATCACTTCCTCAACAACCCGTTCACCGAAATATTCATTAATATTCCGGATCAGCTGCTCCTTGCCGTAATATAGTTCCTGCTTCAGTGAAGCTACGTCTGTATATACAGTTAGCTTTTTGTCGGACATATTTATAGAACGCGTATACCTGGCTATGGTTTTGCCCACAATGGCTTCCCATTCGCCGCGCATACGCACTTCGGTTACTTTTGGCTTCCAGTGTGATTTTTCGAGAAACAACTTCAGCGCTTCCCCAATACTGTATGATCCCATAATACAGTTGCAAGTTACAAAGCCTGAGCGTAACAAAAGCAGGCTACATACACTATATTTCATAATATAATGACGTTATTTCGTGCTTTTTGTCATATACATTTTAGAATCTTAAAAGAAAGCTTAATTTCGCGCTTTCTTAAAAAGATCACTATTTCTGTATGATCATAGGTGTATTGAAAGAACTTGCCCCTGAAACCAGGGTTTCTTTAGTTCCCGAGGTCGTTTCGGCCCTTGTAAAAATGAAGGTGACAGTTTGGGTGGAGCAAAATGCGGGTGAAACTGCATTTTACAACGACAAATCATATACTGATGCCGGTGCCCTGATAAAAACAGCTCAGGAAATAAACTCAACTGCTGATGTCGTACTGTCTATGCAGTTGGCAACTGCCGGAAATGCAAAGCAGGGCGCAGTTTTGATAGGAATTTACCAGCCATTGTTTAATGCTCAGCTGATGGACAAATGGGCAAAAAACGGATACACCGTATTCAGTATGGACACTATACCACGTACCACGCGTGCGCAGTCTATGGACGTACTGAGCTCACAGGCCAATATAGCCGGATATAAGGCGGTATTGCTGGCAGCTACGCAATACTGCCGCTATTTCCCTATGTTTATGACGGCTGCGGGCAGTATCCCACCTGCAAAAGTCCTGATACTGGGGGCAGGGGTTGCAGGGTTGCAGGCAATTGCAACAGCTAAAAGGCTGGGTGCGGTGATTGAAGTATTTGATACCCGCCCTGCAGTGAAGGAAGAGGTAATGAGCCTTGGTGCCAAGTTTGTGGAAGTAGAGGGTGCTGCAGACGCATCGAAAGCTGGCGGATATGCAGTTGAACAGAGTGAAGATTTCCAGCGCAAACAACGCGAAAGGATTCACGAAAGCGCTAAAAAATCAGACATTATCATTACTACAGCGCAGATACCTGGTAAGAAAGCGCCTATCCTGATTACAAAGGCAATGATCGAAGATATGAGGCCGGGATCGGTTATTATTGATATCGCTTCTGTAACAGGTGGCAATACTGACCTGACTGAAAACGATAAAACGGTGATGCACAATGGTGTTGCTATTGTGGGCAACTCTGCACTGGCTGCTACAACCCAGGCCGATGCGAGCAAGCTCTACGCAAAGAATGTACTCAACTTCGCCAAATTAATTATTGACAAAGAGGGCGGGCTAAACATGAACTTTGAAGATGATATCGTAAAAGGCACCTGCATTACCAATGGCGGCAATGTGGTGAACGAGCGTGTAAGCAGCCTCCTGAAATAGCTGAAAATATGCTGTGAGCCTGCTTTCAGCGGTAATGAATTAAGATTTTAAAACAACTATATTTTACAAGAACATGGACCAGATAACCGTTTTTTTTAATGGCAATTATCACCTGATCACAATTGTGATCCTTTCTGTTTTTTTGGGCATTGAAGTGATCTCAAGGGTGCCGGCTGTGCTGCATACGCCGCTTATGAGCGGAGCCAATGCGATACATGGCGTTGTAATCATTGGTGCAATTATAGTAATGGGCAGCGCACACGAAGGCGATTATGTTTCGCTGGTGCTGGGCTTTCTGGCGGTGATACTGGGCACGCTCAACGTTGTGGGTGGCTTTGTTGTAACAGACAGGATGCTGGAAATGTTCAACAAAAAGAAAAAGAAGAAATAGCCAACGGTGGTGTTATAGCCGGAAGGATAATTATAAAAGAAATAAAAAAATACACCTTAAGTAATGGAACAGTTTCAGGAATTATTAAGTGCTAATCCGCTTTTGCTGCTTGCGTACCTGTTTGGCTCAGTAACATTTATCATGGGCCTGAAGATGCTTTCTCATCCCGACAGTGCCCGCAAAGGCAACCTGATTGCAGCAGCGGGTATGATTGTTGCCATTTTTGCAACCATTTTCCTGTACGAATACAAAGGCCAGGAAGGCCAGCCGGTGAAACTGCATAACTATGCGTGGATCTTTGGCGGGCTGATACTGGGTACAATCATGGGCTGGATGGCCGCTAAGAAAGTACAGATGACTGCTATGCCTGAAATGGTGAGCCTCTTCAATGGTATGGGTGGTGCCTGTGCCATGCTGATATCACTGATCGAATTCAGAAATGACAGCCTGCCACCCACCGGCAAGATAATCATTATCGTACTTGGTATGATCATCGGTACAGTTTCTTTTGCGGGCAGTATAGTAGCCTGGGGCAAGCTCGCCGGCAAAATAAAAGACCGCACCATTCCAGGTGGGCAAATAATCAATTTTGCGCTATTTGCTGGCATTATTGGCCTTTCTGTAGCTGTTATTGGCCACTTCGTACCAGATATGCCTTTCCTGTTCTACGGTATACTTATACTTGCTGCATTGTATGGTATTCTGTTTGTAATGCCTATAGGCGGTGCAGATATGCCGGTTGTAATATCCCTGCTCAATTCATTTACAGGTGTTGCAGCAGCATTCGGTGGTTTCCTGTATAACAATCCGGTAATGCTTACCGGCGGTATACTTGTGGGTTCGGCGGGTACTATCCTTACTATACTCATGTGTACTGCCATGAACCGCTCACTTAAGAACGTACTGATTGGTTCGTTTGGTGCGCAAAACGCAGCAGGCGGCGGTGCAGGCAAGGAGCAGGGCCATTACAAAGAAATTTCGCTCACCGATTCTGCGGTGCTGCTGGCGTATGCTGAGAAAGTGATTATTATTCCGGGTTATGGCCTGGCTGTAGCTCAGGCGCAGCACATTTGCCATGAACTTGAAAAAGTGCTGGAAGAAAAAGGCGTGGAGGTACTGTATGGTATCCATCCGGTAGCGGGCCGTATGCCTGGGCATATGAACGTACTGCTGGCAGAAGCCGACGTGCCTTACGATAAGCTGCTGGAAATGGAAGATGCCAACGACCAGATGGGAACAACCAATGTGGTGCTGATACTGGGAGCCAATGACGTGGTGAACCCTGCTGCCAAAGATGACCCATCGAGCCCGATATACGGTATGCCTATCCTCGAAGTAGAAAAAGCAGACCATGTAATCGTAAACAAACGCAGTATGAAGCCGGGATATGCAGGTATTGAAAACGACCTGTTCTTTAAGCCCAAAACTTCAATGCTGTTTGGCGATGCCAAGAAAGTGCTGCAGGAAATGGTTACTGAATTAAAGCAGCTCTAAAGATACATTTGGGGCAAATTATTTGCCTGGCCCCGGGTTTGAATGGCTGATTATTAACTGAAATCTAAAAATACAGCCCCAAACACGAGCCGGATTCCTGAATTATCGGGCTAAACTTTAAAAATTGAAAATTTTAACTAAATTTATGCCATGGGAATGAAGACAGGCAACAGACTTATTGCAGGCGCATTTACTTTAGTTTGTGTTATTGCGGTCATTTGGGGATCGTGTACAAAGCCCGGTGATAACCTCAATACCTGCAACAATTATGTCTGTGAAAACGGCGGCTACTGCAGTATGGATACGCTTACCAAAAAAGTACACTGTTTTTGCCCGGTTGGCTTTGAGGGTACTAATTGTTCTGTGCGCACCGTAGACAGGTATGTGGATACATGGAACATGATGCAGATTCGCACCGGCAGTGATTCTATTAAGTATGATACGGCCTACAATAAGATAATTGACACCGTTTACTATGTGGTCATGCTCAAAAAAACAGCTACTCCCACCACCTTCTTTATTGATAATTTCTCTTCAAACCCATATTATAACAGCATTATTTGCTCCATTGATACCGGAGATAAATCGCATTTCATTATAGATACATTCTCATCGTACCACCTTATGTGGGACAATTACCACCTGATTGCAGGCCAGGGAAACCTTATTCATAACGACAGCATGATCAGGGCAGACCTGATTACGAGGCATTTGTCGCCTACAGCCAACTGGGTGAACGATACCTTTGCCATGTTCCTTACACGCCACACGTTTTAGCATTTGCTGAAAACGGGCACAGGGCCGGATAAGGCACCTCCGTATTGAATATTTTTCAGAAGCATTGGTAAAAAAATGCGCCAGAGGCAGTTTTTTGCACCTCGCCCTATCCGGTTGATACTTAATTGTACATAATTGTTACTGAATAAAAGGGCTGCAATGCCAGTAAAATGGGGTGTTTCGGCAGAAAAGAAAAAAAAATGAAAAACCGGGCCGGAAAATTTCAGAATTATTTGTAAAACCAAATTAACTTCTCTACTTTTGCAGTCCCGTTTCAAAAACAGGAAATCAAGTTCTTTGCAATAGCCACTTTAGCTCAGCTGGTAGAGCAACTGATTTGTAATCAGTAGGTCGCTGGTTCGATTCCGGCAAGTGGCTCTGGTTATTATAACTTTTACCATATATTTTGCGCCTTTATCGGGCGGTATATGGTGAGGGTTATAATTCAAAAATGGGTAGATGGCCGAGTGGCTAAAGGCGACAGACTGTAAATCTGTTCTCTCACGAGTACGGAGGTTCGAATCCTTCTCTGCCCACATTTTTGAGATGTGCTGATGTGGAAATTTCGAAATTGTGTTAATACACATGGCCGGATTCCCGCATTGGCGCATTACACAAGCGGGAGTAGCTCAGTTGGTAGAGCGACAGCCTTCCAAGCTGTAGGTCGCGGGTTCGAATCTCGTCTCCCGCTCTTATCAAAGAGGAGTGCAGTTCTTTGTAAAAGCTGTTGTAGCTCAGCGGTAGAGCACTTCCTTGGTAAGGAAGAGGTCGGCAGTTCAATCCTGCTCAACAGCTCTTCTGGCCAGAATATCAGAGTTTTGACGGTGTTTCCCGGAATTGCTCCTTGGCACTGGCTAAATTTGAGGAGTACAGTAAGTGTGATCAATGCCAGCAATGGCCGGAAATAGTAAATAACAATAATTAAAACAAACAGCTTTAAAACAAAATAACAATGGCAAAAGAGACCTTTAAGCGGGAAAAACCCCACGTAAACATTGGTACCATAGGCCACGTCGACCATGGTAAAACAACGCTGACAGCGGCTATCACAACTATATTGGCTAACAAAGGCTTGGCTGAGAAGAAAGGATATGATGAAATTGATGCAGCTCCTGAAGAAAAAGAGCGTGGTATCACCATCAATACAGCACACGTTGAATACCAGACTAGCAACCGCCACTATGCGCACGTTGACTGTCCTGGCCACGCTGACTATGTGAAAAACATGATTACCGGTGCCGCTCAGATGGATGGTGCTATCCTCGTGGTGGCAGCTACCGATGGCCCGATGCCTCAGACTAAAGAACACATCCTTCTCGCACGTCAGGTAGGCGTTCCTCGTATTGTGGTGTTCATGAACAAGGTTGACCTTGTTGAAGACGCAGAAATCCTGGAACTGGTTGAAATGGAAATCCGTGAGCTCCTGAGCAAGTACGAATATGATGGCGATAACACGCCTATCGTTATGGGTTCTGCTACAGGCGCCCTTGCCGGCGACGCAAAATGGGTTAAAGCTGTTGAAGACCTGATGGATGCAGTTGATAGCTATATCCCTACTCCAGAGCGCGCTGTTGATAAGCCGTTCCTGATGTCTGTAGAAGACGTATTCACTATCACTGGCCGTGGTACAGTGGCTACTGGCCGTATTGAGCGTGGAATCATTAAAGTGAGCGATAACGTTGAAATCGTTGGTTTTAACGATGCTGCCCTTACCTCTACATGTACAGGTGTGGAAATGTTCAAGAAATTGCTTGACCAGGGCCAGGCTGGTGACAACGCCGGTATCCTGCTCCGTGGTATTGAGAAGAAAGATATCCGCCGTGGCATGGTTATCTGCGCTCCTAAGAGCATTACTCCGCACACAGACTTTAAAGGTGAGGTGTATGTACTGAGCAAAGAAGAAGGTGGCCGCCATACTCCATTCTTCAACAAATACCGCCCACAGTTCTACTTCCGTACTACAGACGTTACAGGTGAGTGCGAACTGCCAGCAGGTGTTGAAATGGTTATGCCTGGTGATAACGTGAACCTCTCTGTAAAACTGATCGCTCCAATTGCGATGGAAAAAGGCCTTAAGTTCGCGATCCGCGAAGGTGGCCGTACAGTAGGCGCCGGACAGGTTACTGAGATCGTTAAATAAGAATAACACAATTAGCTATAGAAAACCGCTCCAGTTTTGGGGCGGTTTTTTT
>OMJB01000127.1 GCA_900299255.1 Sphingobacteriales bacterium | reverse complement strand
TTTTCATTGATGTCTTGTTTCTCTATTCCTAACCTCACACACGCTTCTTCTGCTTGAGTTACTGCGCAGTTGGATTTTACTGTTTGGGTTCACTTGAGCTTCTTCAATTGTTCTGCAAGATTTTTAACACCATCAATCATAATCTCATCTGTTACCTTCGCATAATAGTCAGTTGTTACACGTATCGAAGAATGTCCAAGTAAAGCGCTTATCAATTCAATACTGGCAGAAGATCTTAACGCTATCCCGATACTGAATGTCTTCCTTGCCACATGCGAAGTAAGCCTCTTTGGTATTCCACATTGGTCTGCCAACTCTTTTAGATAGCTGTTGTACTTCTGGTTGCTTAGTATTGGCAGTAATCTTCCTTTACGTATTGCCTCCGGATACTCCTGCAAGTCTTTAATCAATTGGTAAGCCTGGGGAAGTAAAACAACCTTGTATTGCTTCTTGGTTTTTTGTCTTACCATCTTTAACCAGTGTACTTTGCCATCAGATGTAACAATATTATCAGGCCTCAAATTCTCCATTTCCTTAAACGACAGACCGCTATAACAACCAAAAAGGAACGTCTTTCTGATCATCTCTAACCTTCTGATAGTAAAAGCTTTCTCTTCTATCCTTTTAACTTCTTCATAGGTCAAATAAATCAACTCTGCTTTGTCTATCCTCGGCTTATATTCCCCAAAAGGAAACCGATTGATATATCCCTTATTCAGTGCTATTCGTACAACCCTGGATACTCTTTGGTAGTGTTTTGCGCAGGTAGTATTGGAATTATTAAACTCGATTTTAAGAAACGTCTCAAAACCATCAATGAAATTATAATCAAGTTCATACAGGTAGATTTCGCCTCTTTTATACTTCTTCTTTACATACTGACTAACTCTTAATTGTGTGTTCCGGTATTTGATGATTGTTGGCTGTGCATATGATTTTCCCTTCAGAGATGTCATTTTAGCTATATACTCTTCCATTATATCATCAAAGGTCATAGCTTTTGCCAGTCCATTCAAGATACGCTCCTTGATAATAAATGCATTAAAAGGCTCACAGTTAAGAATCATATCGTTATACACCTTTAACGCTTTTGCTTTCAATGTGCTAATGTTCTCGTTGGTATTTTTCGCTTCATCACTTGCTCCTCTAACCTTTTGACTCTTGCTATCCCAAACTGCAGGATTTACATAGTGTCCGATTGAATACTCCGTCCTAACACCGTCAAGCTGAATTCGCATGTAGATTGGTGTCTTTTTTTCTTGGTTTTTTTGACTAGGCCTAACCCAAAATGATAACTTAATGCTCATATGCTTATTGTTTAGATTCTTACCAAAGTCAATGAGTACGAGGGTTTCAGCTATGTCCGGTGCGTAAAAGGGGAGTAAAATCGGAACTAATGAAAATCACTCCCTTATTTGGCACCAGAAATCATCAATCAGAGTAAAATCCAACTGCGCAGTAACTCAAGCAGAAGAAGCGTGTGTGAGGTTAGGAATAGAGAAACAAGACATCAATGAAAAGCCCGCTAGTAAAGGATTCTGGGGCAATTGAGCAAGAGTTGGGCATCTTTGTAAGGCTCCCAGAAACAGCTCATAAAACCGCTCTGGGATACCTTAAAATGATGCTTGGGTGGTTCCTCAGGGACTCGAACCCTGGACCCGCTGATTAAGAGTCAGCTGCTCTAGCCAGCTGAGCTAAGAAACCTTTTTTAAGGACGGCGAAGGTAGGAATAAATCGAACATGGCTTCATGTAATTGTTTGTTTTTTGTATCCTTTCACATGGTTGTCAAATAATTGATAAAAGCTCTTTGTTGCGTCCTGCAACAAATAGCCTTACTACAAATTCGTGCCAGCCAATTATTTTACCTTATTTTGTGGCGGTAGCCTATGCAAAAGATTGAATTAAAACCACATTATGATGTTACCGTAATTGGCGCAGGCGTGGGCGGCTTAACAGCGGCTGCGTTATTGAGTAAAGCTGGTTTGTCGGTATGTGTATTGGAAATGGCTGATCATTCCGGTGGGTACCTGGCGGGTTTCAGGCGCAAGCACTTCTTGTTTGATACGGCTATTCACTGGCTCAACCAATGTTCTCCCGGCGGCATGGCCAGCAACATTTTTGACTTCATAGGCACAGACCATCCTGTGCCTGTGCCGCAAAAAAGGATTCGCCGGTACCTTGGCGACCATTTCGATTATCTGCTTACCAATAACCCTGACGAATTCAGGGATCAGCTGATACATGATTTCCCGGAGGATAAAGAGGGGATCATTCGTTTTTTTAAGGTGGCAAAAGGGATAGGTAAGGCTTTTGTGAACTTCCGTCATTTTTTCAGGACAGAGGAAACTATGAATGCGTTTGAAAAGCTTGCCAACAAACGTCATTTGCTGAAGTTTGCAATGCCATTTATTCCGCACCTGAGGTATGAGGGCGGTAAAGGCATCAGAAAAGGGCTGAGCAAGTATTTTAAAAACCCCAAAATTCACGATATTTTCTCGTCTGACAACGATTTATTATCCTGCCTTGTGCCAATAGGATGGGCGTATTTTGGCGATTTCCAAAGCCCTCCGGAAGGAGGCGGGCAAGTTATACCGCACTGGCTCGAGCATGTTGTAACTGCACTTGGCAGTGACATTTTTTACAAGTGCAGAGTTAAACAGATTCTGTTGGACGGCACAACAGCAAAAGGTGTACAGTTTGAGCATAGGGGTGGTGTATATGAAGTCAACAGTAAGTATGTGATACCTGCCTGCGATGTTGAAACTCTTTATGAAAAAATGCTGCCGGAGCATGTGATTCCCGCTAAAATGAAAGAGCGGCTTAAAGCGGCAGAACTATACAGTTCTTCAGTGACAGTTTCTATTGCACTTGATTGCCCTACAGAACAGCTGGGGCTGTCTGAAGAGGCTATTCATCTGGGTAGCGAAGCAATACCCAGAAGTGAACACCAGAGCGGTGATCCTGAGAAAACAGAACTTATTATTTTGCCTCCGTCGTTGAGAGATAAGACACTGGCGCCAGAGGGTATGGGTACGCTGGTAATATTTATGCCGGCTTACATGAAGTATAAAAATAACTGGCTTACAGAAGTGGATGAGCAAGGCAATTATGTGAGGAATGAAGAGTACAGAAAATTGAAGAATGAAATTGGCGAAATACTGATCAGGAGGGTAGAAGAGCGGCTGGTGCCTGGCTTAAGGAAGCACATTATGTTTTTCGATGTGGCCACACCAATAACCCACCACAGGTATACCGGAAATAAAAACGGGACTATGATGGGAGCCAAACCAGGGCGTGCGAATATGCAGAATAAAATAGCCCATTACAAAACACCGATTGAAAATATGATACTTGGTGGCCATTGGGCAGAACTTGGTGGTGGTGTCCCTATTGCAGTTAAAGCCGGAGCCAACGCCAGTTTAATGGTTTTAAAAAAGGAAAATAGAGAGGCGTACAAGTTACTGGCAGATTATATGGATGAGAAAATTGATATTAATGCTGTGAGGAAATCAGCTGCATTCAGGCTATATAACAATTCCTGGAAGAGGAGCCTTACTCCAGCAGAGAAGCTTGCTTTGCGCACCACAATTCAATAAAGTGTGTATTTTTTGTTCAAATATGTATTGTTTGTTATTTTAAAAATGTTGCCACCTGATATGGGCATAGATTTTTATTCTGTTTTGTTAAAAACTAAACTTTGCGTATTTAATTTTTTTAAGTAATTTTGGTCTGTTAACAATTGCTAAACGAAAGCAAGTAAGTGCAATAACATCATAAAACCTCATTTATGAAGAAATATCTATATAGTGTATTGTTTTTGGCTGGGTTGGTTTGCGGAGTTAGTATCCCGGCTTTTGCGGTATTGCCAACAATTACTCCTGGTACGCCAACAACTACATGTGCGGGTACCTACTCAACCATGTCTTACTCTGCGACTGGTGCTCCTACAACGTATAACATTTCATGGATCGGTAGCCCTGTGGGTTTACCTGATGTGCCTCCCGGTACTGTTCTGCCATTAACAGCTATACCAATAAATGTGCTTTCTACGTGTGCCAGTGGCACCTACCATGGCATGATAACCGTGACCAGCACTTCTGGTTCAAGTGTGCCTGTACCTATTTCTATCACTGTCAACGGCAAGCCTACAATTTATTCTGTTACAGGTGGTGGTAGTTATTGCGCGGGTGGTACTGGAGTGCATTTAGGTTTGAGTAATTCTGATGCGGGGGTACTGTATCAGGTTATGCGCAGCGGTGTGGCAATAGGCACTTCTGTTTGGGGTACTGGATTACCGCTGGACTTTGGTTTGTACACGACAGCAGGTTTTTACACAGTCACTGCAAAGAACGCGGTTACCCTTTGCCAGGAAAATATGTCTGGAAGTGCAACGGTTACAATTAACTCAGCCCCACCAGTGGTATCTGTAACTGGCGGCGGCGGCTATTGTGCCGGCGGTGCAGGTCTGCCTGTTGGCATTTCAGGATCTGTGTACGGTGCCACGTATCAATTATACAGAGGTGGTGTTGCTACTGGTTCCGCCATTCCTGGAATAGGGATGGCTGTTGATTTTGGGCCGCAGACAGTTTCCGGTGTTTATACTGTTATTGCAAGAGATACTGTTTCCGGATGTTCTGCAAATATGACAGGCAGTGCTTCTATTTTTGTTAATCCCAACCCGACCGTTTTCATTGTAACCGGAGGAGGTAATTACTGTGCGGGTGGATATGGTGTGCCTGTCGGATTAAGCGGTTCGAGCGTAGCTGTAAACTACAAGTTATATCACGGCGGAGTGTATGTAATGTCACTGACTGGTACTGGTGGGCCACTGGACTTTGGTTTGCAGACGCCTGCCGGAAATTACACGGTAAGGGCAGTTAATGGTGTGTATGGCTGCACATCTGATATGAGTGATACCGCGATTGTTTCTTTGATTCCTGTTGTGGTGCCTACACTGGCTGTTTCAAGCGGAGAGCCGGATAATAAAATCTGTGCCGGGCACACTACAGTTTTCTCAGCAGTAACAACGCATGCAGGCCCCAGCCCAACCTTTGTTTGGACCATTAACGGTGCTTTTGCAGGCACAGCAAGCACTTATACTTATATTCCATCGCAGGGAGACCATGTGCACGTTACTATGACAAGCGATGCTACTTGTGCGGTTCCTAACATTCTCAACAATGGAATTTTTATGACAGTTCTGGATAAGATTGTGCCGACAGTAGTTGTGAATGCATATCCCGGCCCAAGCATTGTTAATGGGCAGTATGATACGGTAACAGCAGTTTTTTATAACGGAGGTATCGCACCCACGTTCCAGTGGTATGCAAACGGAGTATTGATTGCCGGTGCTACATCACGTACGCTGATTAGCAACTCATTCAAAAACAACGATGTGCTGACCTGTAAAGTAATGGGTTGTGCAGATTCTGCGGGTTCTGGTTCAATAACAATTCATGTAATACCACGTACAGGTATTAATAATCTGACAACAGATAACCGTATTGAGATTGTACCAAATCCGGGGAACGGTTCATTTACTTTGACCGGTAATAGTCTGGCTGGCAACAACGCAGAAATCAGGGTTACAGACATGGCAGGACGGTCAGTTTATACTGAACAAATTTTGAACATTAACGGAACTATTAACAAAGCAATACAACTTCCTGAATCTGTGGCTAATGGTATTTATCTGATGAATCTGCAGACAGAACAGGAAAGAA
>OMJB01000126.1 GCA_900299255.1 Sphingobacteriales bacterium | reverse complement strand
GGTATAGATACCAGCCTGATCAGTCAGAGCTGGCGCAGGCCCACTACTACCAAAACCCGCGTCATCAGCCGCAACCAGCAGGTACTGCGCATAGACGATGAAGTGACCGATGAACTGTATACCGATGAGGAACATCCATTCATTGATACGGTACTTAAATTTCTGCAGCGGGTTAAGCCAAATGTGGTCATTTTCGAAGACTATAACAAAGGGCTATTAAAGGAAAACGTCATCCGGCGTATCACTGATCATTGCCGGGAGATAGGTATAGTGATAGCGGTTGACCCAAAGAAAAAGAACTTTCTTGCTTATAAAGACGTAACCATTTTTAAACCCAATCTTAAGGAAGTGCGGGAGGGCCTGAACTTGCACAACGAAAGCACCGATGAAAAATCAATGAATGAAGTGCACCATAAACTCTATGAGGCACTGCATCATGAGGTCACATTTATTACCCTTTCTGAGAAAGGCGTTTTTTACAATAATGGGTTTACCTCAGCAATCATCCCTTCCCGTATCCGCAACATAGCCGATGTCTCGGGCGCAGGGGACACTGTTATTGCTACGGCATCAATGGTCTATGCTATCTCAAAAGATGTAAATCTCATGGCCGAGATTTCCAATCTGGCTGGCGGGTTGGTTTGCGAGGAAGTTGGTGTTGTGTCTATAAAGAAAGACAAACTCAGAAGGGAGAGTGAGTTGTTATTGTGCAGATAGCAGATTATGTAGGTTCGTTAGGCGTTTTCACAATTGCTTTGCCGCAGCTAATCATTAATTTGTTCCAGCAGATGTCTCCTCTTAGAGCCTTTGCGCGTGGGCAGAGGGACTCTGCGGCTGTGGGCAGAAATAGTTTATCACAATATGGATTAAGTACACTAATTTTATATTAAAGTCGGTTGGTAAGGGAAATATAAGTTGCGTGCTGGTAACTAACGGAGTTGGTAAACAGAAGGTTGGCGGGGAACTGGGGGCTAATCTCAGCTTTGGTCTATCTGATTGCCGCAGAGTCCCTCGGCGGGCACGTAAGGGCTATGCGAGGAGACTCTGCTGGGACGGAACGATAAATTGTGAGAAAATGAAATTGTGTTTTTATATTTTAGGATTTTGTATCTCGATAGCATCTACGAATGCCCAGACAATAAGTACATTTGCGGGAGGCGGTTCTGTAGTCGGTGATGGTGGATCTGCCACTGCTGCCATTTTGAACGTTCCAAATGGCGGCGTATTTGATAAACATGGAAATTTTTATATTTGTGAAGGCTTAGGGCAAAGAGTTAGGAAAGTTAGTCTTACAGGTATTATTTCGCGAGTTGCAGGTACTGGATCTTCTGGCGCAAGTGGTGATGGAGGGGCTGCTACATCTGCACAGTTAAATACACCAACTGATGTCGCACTAGATACATTTGGCAATATCTACATAAGCGCATTAAATAATTTTAAAGTGCGAAAGGTAAATGCCATCACTGGTGTTATCAACACTGTAGTAGGTACAGGTACCGCAGGGTATAATGGCGATGGAATACTAGCGACAACAGCGCAGATACAGGGTAACGAACAAATTTGGGTAGACGTAGCTGGAAATATTTTTATATGTGATCGCGATAACTTTAGAGTAAGGAAAGTTAATACTTCAGGTATTATTTCGACTGTGGCAGGGGGGAATTTTAGCGGAACTGGTACAGGAGATGGAGGGCTTGCAACCGCTGCAACGTTTAACATGATTACAGGAGTGGCCGTCGATAAAAATGGCAATATTTTTATTGCTGATTATAATGCTGCAAAAGTCCGTAAGGTTGATAGTGCTGGCATAATATCCACGATAGCGGGTAATGGTACGCCATCCTACATTGGAGATAATATCCCTGCGACAGCAGCACAAATTGCACCTCTAAGATTGACTTTTGATACATCAATGAATTTGGTAATTGCAGATAAATATAATCATAGGATATTTAAAATTGATAACTTTGGCATAATTCATTGTATTGCAGGTAACGGAGCTTCTGGGTTTACAGCCGATGGTGCACTTGCAACTGCTGCGAGTTTGGATTTTCCAGCAGGAATATCGTATGACCCTTGTGGCAATCTTTATATTGCAGAGGCGATTAATAAACGTGTAAGAAAGGTGTTGTTTAATCCTACTTGCAGCATTGCGTCATTGAATACAGAAATAGCAAGTATTCAAGAGAATATTTCAATTTTCCCCAATCCGGTGGGTGATGAGTTACAAATACAAAATGTACAAACGAAAACTGAATATAAGCTATGTAATGCAGTGGGTGCATTATTACAAAGTGGCTTTCTAAAACAAGACAATAATACCATTTCACTGAAGTACTTGCCGCTGGGTATGTATATGCTGGTGCTCACAGATGAGGAGGGAAGGAAAACTATAAAAAAGATAGTAAAAGATTAAGGATGAAAATACTCCCCACTGATTTAAGACACAGCCTTAAATCAGTGGGGAGTAGCAACTGTTAATACTTTCTGTCTATTTGTCTACCCTCCTCAATCGTTATTTGGATATACATACCCGGTTGATTCTTCTTTCATTTTCAGGGGGCGTACCTCAACTCTTGCCGTGGTGGTGTACGTAAATTCAGGGTTGCCCTTTGCAATTTCTATGGCTTCTTCAAGGCTATCTGCCAGTATATGGTAATAGCCAACCAATATTTCGTTGTGTTCATTGAAAGGTATCGCCTCCCAGCCCGATGGGTTTCTGGAGAGTAGTACGCCTTCGTGAATCATAGGCTGTGCCGCCAGCAGTTTTCCTTCCTTTTGCAGGCCTTCTATGTATACAAAGCATTTATTTACAAATTCCAGGTGCACCTGCGGTGAAAAACCTGCTTTGCTGTCTATCCTGTTTCTGATGAGCAGTATGTATTCTTTCATATCGTTAAAGATAATCTTATTATTAAACATTTGCTCTGTTTTATCCCGATTTCAGGCAGTTTCTGCACATTTTTGGTAGCCGTAAACTGATAAAATAATGTACTTTTGCGGCCGGTATACTTCATTATTCTGTTTGATGCTGCGTCAAGAACCTTTGGATACAAGATGGCATATTTCTGCGCTCGCAAGGGTCAGGGATTACAATCAGTTGCTGAAGCCT
>OMJB01000125.1 GCA_900299255.1 Sphingobacteriales bacterium | reverse complement strand
GAATCTGCTGCTGTGCATCTACTATAATCTTGTTGGCTTCAATCTTCGCCTGTTCTTTAGCTTCACCAATGATCTTGTCTTTGGTTTCTTTAGCTTCCCTAAGCATAGTTGTACGCTCTTCGCGAGCCTGAGCAAGTAACTTCTCGTTTTCAGCTTTCAGCTGGCTCATTTCATTACGCACGCGCTCTGCGGTTGCAATAGACTCAGCAATACCCTTTTCACGGTCGCCAAGTGAGCTGATGATTGGCCCCCAGGCAAATTTACGCAGGATGAAAAGTACAGCAAGGAACGCAACCAGCGTCCAGAAAAATAAACCGAGTTCCGGGGTTAACAAATCCATTTTAAATACGGTTAAATGGTTTTAAAATTTTTTATTAATAGGTTAAAACAACTGGCTTGAAGTTAGCGCTCCCCAGGTTGTACGCTTTAACGTTTGAAAATTTAAATTTAAATAACTGCATCCATTGCCCTTTGCGCAGGATGCAGTTAAATTTCATGCAGGCTGCTATACGAAGATCGCAAGGATGCCGGCAATAACGGCAAACAGCGCAACACCTTCTACGAAGGCTGCAGTCAGGATCATGTTAGCGCGGATGTCGCCCATAGCTTCGGGTTGGCGTGCAATAGCTTCTACTGCACCTTTACCGATCTGGCCGATACCAACACCTGCACCCAGTGCAGCGATACCAGCTCCTACAGCACCACCAGCTTTCGCGAGGTCGCCTGCTAACATAATTGTGTTCATTAAAATGGACATATTATATGGATTTTGATTAAAAAAACTACTTAAAAAAACTCTTTATACTCTTTTAATGTGCAGCCGCTGCGTCATGTCCATGTTCGTGGCTATGGTCGCCTTCTATAGCCTGGCCGATAAATACGGCAGTAAGATTGGCGAAGATAAACGCCTGAATTACTGCAACCAGTAATTCGAGCATGAACATGAATATAGAGAACGCAAGGGAAACCACTACGAAACCGCTGCCCACATATACATTGAGCAAAGCAAAAATAAATATCAGGCAGATTACACTGAGTATCACAATATGCCCGGCCAGCATGTTGGCAAAAAGACGTATCATCAATGCTACTGGCTTAATGCACAAAGACATTACCTCAATAAGTACCAGCAGGCACTTTACCAGGAAAGGTACGTTTGGTGGATTGAGGAGGTGGCTCCAGAAATGCTTGTTGCTGTTTGCCATCATTACTATGAATGCGATAAGCGCGAGGCAGGCAGTTACCGCAATGTTTCCGGTAAAGTTAGCACCACCTGGAAGCAAGCCCAGAAGGTTATTGATCCAGATAAAGAAGAATACTGTAAGTAGCAAGGGAAGGAATCGAAGGTACTTGTCTCCCAGATTGGGCTTGGCTACTTCATCGCGGATGAAAACAATCACTACTTCAATGAAATTCTGAAAACCTTTGGGAGCAACCTGTGTACCTGTTTTGTATTTTTTTGCTGCACTGGTCATAGCCCACAGCAGCAGTACTACACCAATCAGCATGGAAAGCACATTCTTGGTAATAGAAAAATCATAAACTTTTGAACCGTCTGTGGCAAGCACTTTTTCTTTCATGTGCTTTTCAATATACAGCCCCTCGTGCTCGTTACTTATTGCTTTGCCGTCGGCTGTTTTATGCCATTCTTCAAAATGCCCCGATGACATAACCGTTAGCCCCTTGCCAGGCTGATAAATAATCATAGGCAACGGGAAAGCAACCGGCTTTTCTTCACCGTTCTCTTTTTTAAGAGAAAACAGGTGCCATTCGTGAGAATCGGAAACGTGGCCAAAAACCAGTTCGGTAATGTTGATACCTTTTTTTTCTTCATGTGGAGCAGCAGCCTCAGTGGCGGCGGATTCGTGATTTCCCTCAGCCTGTGCAGCAACCTTAAATGACGCTCCAAACAGTGCGAAAGCCAGTACGAATAAGGAATACAGCCTCTTAATACCCATTACCTGATTTCAAATTTTGTGCAAAGGTAGGGGAATTATTTTCAAAAAAAAGGACTTTTTTACCAATAACAAATTCATATTTAAATGAGTATTGTTATTTATTGCTCATTGGTAGGCGGTAGGAAAATAATTGTGCATTAGTTATTTTTTAAACACGTTGTATTTCAAAATACAGTATAACGCTCTGAAACCATCCTTCCATCCTATTTTTTTGCCTTCTTCGTATGTGCGGCCATAATAGGAAATGCCCACCTCATAAATACGAATTTTTGGCACCCTCGAAATCTTGGCCGTGACTTCCGGTTCAAATCCAAACCTTTTTTCTTCCAGTTGAATTCCCTGAATTATCTCACGCTTAAACAGCTTATAGCAGGTTTCCATATCGGTGAGATTGAGGTTGGTAAGCATATTGGATGCCATAGTCAGCCACCTGTTGCCAATAGAATGCCAGAAAAACAAGATGCGGTGTGGGTTGCCTCCCATAAATCTTGACCCATAGACCACATCTGCAAAGCCATCTATCATTGGTTTCAGCAGTACATTGTATTCTTCGGGGTCGTATTCCAGATCGGCATCCTGAATAATCACAAAATCACCGGTTGCATTCTTAATACCTGTATGCAGTGCCGCACCCTTTCCCATATTTACCTGATGGGCATAATAAGATATCTTAATATCTGTATTTTCAGCCTGATAGTTCTTAATTGCCGTTTCTGTATCGTCTTTAGAGCAGTCGTTGACAATTATTATTTCTTTGCCCACATTGGCAATTAGCTTCACAGATTTTACTTTGTCAAGAATTCTGTGAATCGTAGGCCCCTCGTTGTAAGCAGGAATAACAATGGATAATAACGGCATCGAATTTTGTGGATTGAGCGGCAAATTACAACTTCAATGTTGAAATAACATCCTATATTCAAATAACGCCTTTATATTTTCACTAGTTTAAATGTAATAGCCGCCTCAGTTCTCTTGTTCAAAGCAAAAATATACTCAATCATTTTTTTTTGTTTGCCTGTATAGTGCCACAAATTAAGTTTTGTTTGTTTTGATTTTGCGGGCACTAAAAAGCCAAGGTATTTGGTTTTTTCAAGTTATGCCCAACCAGAATTGGAAATTCAGTGTCTTAATAAAATATATTTTATGCCAATAAATGTTCGTTCAAGAGTAATTATTATATGCGTGTAAATTGTGCAGAAAAACCGAACTGATTGAATAATTTTGGCTAACTTTTATATATTTGTATTGTATTTCTATATTTGTCTATAAAGTATTTATGAAAAGAATTTTACTGATTTTGGTAGTCCTAATCAGTGCGGTATCTGTTTATGCACAGACTCCTGCACCGATTACCGGTAGTTCGTTTGTTTGTTTGGGTTCCACAACAGCATTAACCGACTTAACTCCCGGCGGAACCTGGACAAGCAGCAACGTAACCCTGGCCAGCGTTGGGCCAAGTAGTGGAGTTGTTACCGGTGTTTCCTTAGGTTCGGTGGTGATTACTTACTCGGTTGGTTCCTCTTTTGTAACAACATTGATCACGATAAAGCCACTTCCGGTTATAAATCCTGCCACATACAGTGGTTGCGTTAATTCTTCAAAACAGTTTACAGGTATACCTTCAGGTGGCTCATGGGGCAGCAGCAATAGCCTTATTGCAACAGCTAACTTCTTAGGCGTGGTATCTGGTGTTGCCAGCGGGGTTGCTACTATTTCTTATACTGAAGCAGGTGGCTGTACTGTCGTTGCTCCTGTAACGATTAATCCTGTACCCACGCCCATCACAGGTACAACATATGCTTATACCGGTACCACTACAACACTAGCAGACGCAACACCCGGCGGAAACTGGAGCAGCAGCAATCCTGCCCTGGCCACTGTTGGGGCTACCACAGGTATTGTTACCGGTGTGGCTGCGGGGCTGCTTATTATTTCTTACACACTCCCAACAGGGTGTTCTGCGTTTTCAAGGGTTGAAATTGACCCATTGCCAGCAAGGGCTAATCTGATTGCATGGTATCCGTTTTGTGGCGACACTACAGACCACAGCGGCAATGGGCGCGACCTGATAGATCATGGTATTATTACAGCACCGGCTACACTGACTGCTGACAGGTTCGGGAATGCCAACAGTGCCTACCAGTTTAACGGAGTGAACAGTATGATGAATTATACAACGTTTTTTCCGAACAGTGGCACACCTCCGGATTTCACTTATTCATGCTGGGTATTTGTTCCTGCTAACCAGTCTTCAATAATATTGTACAATGGAAATCCGCAGGCTGATGGTTTTGGATTTGTTGTTAATAATGGCACACTGGGCACCCCTGGAAATCAGGTGGGCGTGCTGTTTGGTGGCACAGGCCTGTTGTATGCGAGCCAGCCAATTACATTGGGAGCATGGCATAATCTGGTGCTGGTGAAGAATGGAGGCGTTTATCATTTTTATATTGATAACGGGGCAGGTTTGTTTTTTATTGAAACAACAGCCCCAATATTCTCCGATGTCTTTGCACTGGGATTGAACTATCATTCTACTCTACCCGGATTTGGGCCTATAACCGATGCGTTTAACGGGGCTATTGACGATATCGCTGTCATCAACAGGCAGCTCACGAATGCTGAACGGTTGTCGCTTTTCAACTATAATCCGGATGCAAAGAAATTTACTTTGGGCAATGATACAACGATCTGTTCTGATATTATCAATCTTGCGCCAAACCCGCAGACGTTGGGTGGATTGTACACCTGGAGTAATTTCGTGGGGCTGAGCTTTGTTACAACAGACACAACAGATACCCTTATAACTGTTTATCCTGTTGCTGGCCCTTTTGGCAATACTTATGCCCTCACTATCTCAAAACCTTACGGCTGTTCATTTTCTGACACAATTACAATCTACAAGTCTCCTATTCCTGTAAATCTTGGCCCCGACCAAAATGTATGTATTGGTGATACTATACATCTCAGTCAGTTTTTTCCAAGCGCCAGCTTCTTGTGGAGTACTGGTGATACATCTCATAGCATAGGTGTTACAACATCGGGTACATATTATGTTACCATAGACAGTGCCTACAATGGAAGCACGTGTGTAGGGCGAGATACAATAAACATTTATTTTCATACAGTGCCAATAATCGGATTGCCAGCCAGCATCAGGAACTGTAACGGCACTCCTTTTACACTGGTGCCGCATCAGGACCCTGCTTATACATTCTTCTGGAGTACAGGAGTCACTACAGATAGTTTGCCGGTAGTTACTTCAGGTACTTACTGGGTAAGAGTCAGTGACTCAGGCTGTTTGCGTTTTGATACTTCTCAGGTGTTGATTGTGTTTGATACCGTTACGTTCAAAGCCCAGGATACAGCAGTTTGCCGAGGCGGCCACAAGCAGGTAAGCGGGCTGGATGTTACCCTCAATCCTATCTGTTCTTACCAATGGACACCTACTGCTGGTATATCGAATCCAAACATTGCTTATCCTGATATTGTGCCAGATACTTCAGCAGAGTATATACTGCGCGTGTCTTATCCGGGTTGTCCCGATTTTTTCGATTCATTCCACATTGATGTACAGCCCAACCCCCAGGTTCACTTTACCGGTACCAGGGATGTCTGTGACGGTGATACGGTTCACCTGAGTGCAACTGTGACGCCAGATTGGTACAGTGGCTATATATACAATTGGGCTCCAGCAACTGGGTTAGATTACACCACAAGGGGGACAGTAGTATTTACTGCTGGCGATACCACCAAGTATATTCTCACCGTCAAAACTCCGGCCTGGAGAACTGGTGGGTTAATAGGTTGTATCGGTGTAGATTCCATGATCGTTTACAGTCATCCACGAAAGTTCAACCGGCTGGATTCGATTGTGAATGTTTGTCCGGGCGATTCTATCCAGTTGGTGCCTGTTGATACATCTACCCAGGGTGCAGTAGGTGCCGCATATCATTGGACTCCTGCGATATACCTCGATGATGCCAGTGCTGAAGCACCTTGGGTGAGGGCTATAACTAGCGAGAACTACACGCTAGTTGCCTACACACAATTTGGCTGTAAGGATACCCTGCATGTAGATGTAAAAGTACGTCCGGCGGCATTTATAGAACTTGGCGACTCTGTGATCCTCTATCCGGGAGAATCTGTTCACTTGCAGCCACAGACAAACTGTTCTTATTTCACATGGTTCCCAGACCTGGGATTAAACCAGGTTAGTGTGTCTGACCCAATAGCCAAGCCAGACGTTAGTACCAAATATTATGTACATGCAATGACCGAAGAAGGCTGTGTAACGGATGATTCCATCAACATACATATTGATCCTAATTCTCTGGTTGCTATTCCAAATGCCTTCTCACCCGGAAGTGCTTACAACAATAAATTCTCAGTTGTAAAAAGAGGCCTGGTGAGCCTGAACTACTTCAGAATATTTGACCGATGGGGGGTTAAGGTTTTTGAAACCACAAATATTGATGAGGGCTGGGATGGCAATTACAAGTCAAAGCCACAGCCGTTCGGTGTTTACGTTTACGAGTTTGAAGCAAAAACTGACAAAGGAAAAGTATTTACGCGGCACGGGAATGTGACACTGATCAGGTAGCCAGTACTGTTGACTTGATCTAATCCCTTTATATTATTCCGAATTTAGGTTGAGGCTGTCCTTAAAAACGGGCAGCCTCTTTTTTTTCCGGAACGTAGTCATTAACAAGTAAAGATGTCAGCGGCCTTTGTAAGCGGTTAATGGCATAAATCTGGGGCAAATCCCAATGTTAAGAAATTATTAAGTTTATGTTATCGTTTTTAAAGCCCATAATAAGCGGATAGTTTTGCGCCTGTTAATTTTACATTAATAAATTGTTATGTCATTCGATTCTGTACTGAAATTTTTCCTGCCCAAAGACCGTGTATTCTACGGTTTATTTGAAGAAGTATCAACTACGCTGGTACAAATGGGTAATACTTTCAAAAGCGCGCTGCAGGAGCAGGACCTTTCGAAAAGGGACCAGATGCTGAAAACGCTGGAGGACCTGGAACATAAAAATGATGAAACAACACACCGGATATTCATAGAGCTGGGCCGTAATTTTATTACACCGCTGGATCGTGAGGATATCCATTATCTGGCCACTTCACTCGACGATATTGCGGACTATATATGGGGTGCTGCAAAACGTGTGGTCAATTATCAGATAAATGATGAGTACAATACACTACCCGCTTTTGCCGAGATAATCGCAAAGTCAATAGGCGCCATAAATACTGGAGTATTTGCATTGAGGAACATGAAGGATTTGAGAGCTATTACTGCGGCCTGTGTGCTGGTAAACAGCCTTGAAAATAACGCTGACGACCTGCTGGATCATACAATGATGAAGCTGTTTTCTTCGCAGATATCAGCCGTTGAGCTGATTAAGCAAAAGGACATTTACCAGATGCTGGAGACCGTTACTGATAAATGTGAGGATGCGGCGAATGTTATCGAATCCATCATTATTAAATACTCATAATTATCCATTATGTCGCTTCTCTGGGTGGTAATTGGCCTGGCTTTGATTTTTGATTACATCAACGGGTTCCACGATGCCGCCAATTCTATTGCAACCGTTGTATCAACAAAAGTCCTGACTCCTTTTCAGGCGGTGATGTGGGCTGCCCTTTTCAACTTTGTTGCGTTCTTTATCTTCAAAGACCATGGAGTAGCCAATACAATCGCAAAGACAGTAAAGGAAGTTTCTATTACGCTGCCGGTTATTTTGTCGGGGCTGATTGCTGCAGTTACATGGAACCTGTTTACCTGGTGGTATGGTATCCCTTCAAGTTCTTCGCACACACTAATTGGCGGCTTTGCGGGTGCAGCAATTGCCAATGCGGGTTTCGCTGTAGTAAATTCTGAACCGATTTTTAAGACCGTCAGTTTCATAGTGCTGGCACCACTGGTAGGAATGATAATAGCCTATATTACTGCACTATGGTTTATTTATTCATTCAGGAAAGGCGTGCTGCCTAAATTAATTTCATTCGCTGTAATAATTGCCGTAGCGCTTATTTTGAATAGTGTGATGGAATTCAATCCAAAACAGCTAAAGGGTGGAATGGACAATTACTATTTGAACGTTATTTTTGACAGCAAAAATTTTAAGTGGATATTGCTTGGTACAATCCTTGCTTCTATTAGTGTATTCACTATGTTCCTGAGTTCGCTGAATGCAGCACGGTCAACGCTTTATCTGAAAAGGTTTCAGCTTATATCATCTGCGGCATTTAGTATCGGCCATGGTGGCAATGATGCACAGAAGGTAATGGGCATCATCACAGTGGCACTGATATGTTCTGGCAATATTCACGAATTTAAGCAAATGCCTGTTTGGGTGCCGTTGTCTTGTTATTCTGCTATCGCACTGGGTACTATGAGTGGAGGCTGGAGGATCATTAAGACTATGGGGTCACGTATTACCAAAGTAACTCCTTTTGAGGGTGTTGCTGCTGAAACTGCTGGTGCTATAACATTATTCCTTACAGAAAACCTCAAAATTCCGGTAAGTACCACCCATACCATTACCGGTTCTATAATTGGTGTTGGCGCTACAAAAAGGCTTTCTGCAGTTCGTTGGGGCGTTACAATCAACCTGCTGTGGGCATGGATACTGACTATACCTGTGAGCGGCCTGATAGCTGGTGGCGTATTCTACGTCGTTAATATGTTTATTAAATAGAGTTACAATACTACCAGAGTTTAAATGGTAGTTACAGCGACCGCAGTATTTTCAGGATTTGATCCCCTCCGTTTTCGATAGGGGCCGTTTGCGGGGCCCTGGCACCTGCTATAACTTCCCTGATCGCAGAAAGTACTTCCTGAGAATGAACAGGTACCGTTATCACACCTGCTGGGCGGTCTACTACATCAGAGGCTATTACAGTTTTGTTCAGGTACAACGCTTCTCTTACTGAAATCGAATCACCATCGGTAGTGGTAATACGGAGCATTATATCTATTTCTTTCAGCAATTCATAATAACTGTGTGTTACTTTGATAATAAAAACATTGGGAGGCAGGCTGATTCTGCGTTGTTCAAGGTAGCTTGAGTACATGCCCGATGGGTCCGATAAAATGATGCAGCAGTCATTTAGCTGCCTGAAAATCTCTGTAAGGAAGGTGACCTGGTAAATTTCGTTTCCGTCTTTATCAAATGAGGCGTTGTGGGCATTAGAGGAGCATAAAACTTTGTATTGCTTACGGCAGTTTTGTACGAGCGACTGTATCTCTGGCGGCAAAGTTTCTTTAGATAATGGTGGAATGAAGGATGTGCCGAGAAAAACATTTGTGGTGTACCTGCTCGCATATTCAAAACTCTTCTTGTTTAATACAATACTGAGTGAAGAAATCCGAAGTATGAAAATATCTAGCAGGTTAGCCATGCCTGAGTGCCGTTCAAGATTGCCATGAAAAGCAAAAAGGAACTTTTTATTAAACAGTGCGGCAATAGTAGCAAGTAAGAACTTAAATGCGGAACTGGAGCAATTCAGGTAGGTTATTTCATGGCTAACTACTGAGCTGATTATTTTAAAAATGCTGCTGCGCTTGTAGTCAATAAACTCAGCATCTATATCTTCGGCAAAGTTCAGAAAATCGTAAAGGCGTTTGTTATATATTGAAACACCTCCGATAGGGGGAGGAAGCGTACCAATAATAATAATTTTCTTGTTCCGTGCGATCATTTCAAATACAGGCGGGCAATATTAAGGAATTAAACACAATAATACCGTACCATGGTATTAAAAAGGGTGCGCTACTCCCTGTTTCGCAAACTAGCCAGAATGGGTTGTTCTACATACTTCCACGACAGAAAAGCAATTAATCCTACGCTTAGTGCCGTGTACAGCAGAGATAGGCTGGTGCCAGCTATCCCCAATGCCAGTAGTGCATTTATTACAGGCATATGATAGAGGTAAATGCCGAGAGAATAATCTTTGCTGCCGGTAATTTTTGGCCCCGCAGATGTATAGGTATTGGCAAGGGAGATAACGCTTTGCGACAATAGAAGCATAGCTACCAAATGCCACCCATTCACCCAGTATCCGATTTCATACTTCTTCAGTATTACGCAGAAAATTACGCTGTAGGCTGCATAAACTGTCAGCCATACTATCGCTTTTCCTTCGTACCATTTCTTAATTCGCTCCCAGTTATTTGCAGCCAGTGCACCAAAAAGAAAATAAAAAAGGTAGGGTGCAATGGTTACTCCCGGCAGTTTTGCCAGGTTTGATAGTGAATCTGAGAACTTGTATTGCTGGTACCACACATTAAACGCAATCGAACAAACGGCCCAGGCCGCAAGGTGCAGGTTTCTGCTGCTTGTTTTTTTACCGGCTGCGCTAAACAGAAACGGGATAAAAATATAGAAACCAATTTCAACAGGAATCGTCCAAAGGGAACCATTAGGGGTGCCTGTACCAAAATGCCTGAAAATATCAGGTGTATAAAACTGTAGAAATGTTATTTGGGTTGCAAGCCATGCCCAGAAAGGCGTACTGTTGGCACTTGACAAATTAAGTTGGCCGAAGGAAATCAGCAGTATGATCGTAAATAAAAGGCAAACCCACAATCCGGGGTATATGCGTAGAAATCTGTTTCTGAAATACGCCTTTAAGCCTGTTGCACGCTCGTATGAGCGGAAAATCAGAAATCCGCTTATTGTAAACAATACCGGAAGGCCAATGAAAAAACGTGTGGCGTATAATGCACTGTTTAAAAAAGGCGAACTGAAATGAAGGTGCTCATAGCAATGATACAATGCAATCTGCACAGCGGCAATAAGCCGCAGCAGGTCGAAATTGTTTTCTCTTGATGGCTTTGTCAAGGCTGTTTGCGTATATTTTTTAGGATGCCTGCACTTAAAATAATGAACTTAACTACAAGGTGTATGCACACCATGTAGTTGATAAACTTATAGTTGCTGACAGGAGACAAAAAGTTCCAGGCCATAAAGCAAAGCAGAATAACCGTGCAAATGATTTCTGCAAGGGTAGTAGTTTTAATTTTCCCAATAGCCGAAAGAAATGTACCATGGAATGAGTTGATGAACAAGAGTGGGATGAGGTAAACATAGAAACTAAAATACTTTGGTAGGTCGTGATACGAGGCGGCATAAAACCGGTGAATGACAAAACTGAAACACAGCATACATCCCAGCACAATCAGCAGGGCAAATGAAACAGAGAAAGCCAGGTACTTTTTGTATAGCTGTTGTACCAGCTCTGTGCTGCCTTTAATTTTGGTGAGCTGAGGGCTCATAGATGCAAATACTGGTGCAATGGAAACAGCCGAATATCTGAAAAACAATAAGCTCAAACCGGTAATAATCTGCAAATGTGTGTCCAGTTCCGAAGTGCGTATGATGAGTGTAATAAGTGTATAATAAAGCACATTAAGCCCGTTGTTGAGCATTGCATATTTACCGAAGCTGTATATCCTTTTCCGGTAACTTGCTTTCAAAGATGATGCAATTTGCCGGTTGATTCCCGGAAACAGAATAAAGTAAAAAAGCACAACCCCCAGTTCCAGCAGAATATATACTGGGATAAAATGCCCGTTTACGAATACCTGCAGGCTATGCGAAAAATAGATGATTGCAATAGCTACTGCAATACTTGTTTTCTGCAGGGTGTTGGATAGCACTGCTCTGCTCCATGCACCGGTAGCAACAAAATAGGCCGTCAGATTCAGTTTGTATGCGTAGGT